>JAGOLU010000029.1:0-3569 GCA_017993865.1 Candidatus Woesebacteria bacterium | reverse complement strand
AACGACATTGTAATAGATGACACTGTTTCTAATGGAACGACCATCGCGGGGCTTATGTACACTCCAGGAGTGGTCATGGAGCCTATCATTGGCGCATCCACCTTCCGTGCACGTATCGCTTCGCTGCCAGGAGGTCAGGCAGAGGCTATTGTCATGGCTGTCGAAATACCGACAACTGGATCGCTATGCCCAGGGAGCAATAGTATCGAGGTACGTCAATATCGGCCTGGAGACCCTACTCCCACACCTGTTTTCGTACAACAAGTCGTCCCACCAGACACCACCATCTGTGTCTCGGCCACTGATACTCCAACCCCAACACTCACGCCAACAGGAGTTGCAACTGCAACACCCACTGTGACGCCATCGTACACCCCAACGGCAACACCCACTGCATCTCCGACCATGCTCCCCACCATGACTCAAACACCTACTCCAACCCCAACCTCAACATTGACGCCAACTGAGACACCGACAGGCACTCTTACACCATCACCAACCCCAACCGAAACCAACACACCCACACCTACTCCTGCACTGGGTGAGATTGGAAACTACGTGTGGGAAGATTCAAACGATAATGGTCTTCAAGATGCAGGTGAGCCCTCAATTTCAGCCGCAAATGTTCAACTCTTGAACTGTACCCAAAACACCGTTGCATACTCGACTACCAATACAAATAATCAAGGACTCTATCTCTTTAGTAATTTGATCTCCCGCTGCTATCGCGTCAAATTCTATCCTGTTTCTGGCTACACCATGTGCACTAAACAACATATCGACCCAAATAAAACAGATCTCGATTCAGATGCCGGATCCGATTGGATTTCACAAGAGATTAACCTTGGCGTGGGGGAGTCCAATCTCACCATTGATGCCTGTATGCGAAAGATCAATTCTACAACCGATCTAAGCCTCACCAAAACGGTCTCTGATACTGAGCCAACGATCTGGAGCGATGTTACCTTCACGCTCACCGTGAAGAATGAGGGTGGGACAGACGCAACAAATGTGAAAGTGAAAGATTATCTCCCCTCAGGATTCTTATTCGTCTCTGCGACCGCTGTTGATGATTCTGGAGCAACGTATGATGAAATAGAGAATATGTGGAACATTGGTACGGTCGCAGCAGGACAGGGCAAAGTGCTCAAACTCGTGGCAAAGGTCATTTCTATAAGCAACCTCACCAACATTGCCGAAGTGTACTCAATGCGCGAAAAAGATGTGGATTCGACACCAAATAACCTCAACACAAGCGAAGACGATTATGCAAGTGTAACATTGATCGCTAAACTGAACGGGGATCAGAAGGGTGCACTTGCAGAAACAGGTGTAGCTTCTATACTAACCTTTGGTATCGGCAGCAGCTTGCTGATAGCAGCGATTGCGATCGAAGAGATGCGAGGGCGGATGAGCTATCGCGACCTAGAAGATGACGAAGATGACTAATGCTATTTATCCATTCAACTTATGGAAGAAACTCAAATAAAACCACAACATAATTTTAAGAAAAAGCTCCCCTATTTCATAGGAGGAGTATTGGTCTTCGTGGCTTCGTTAGGCCTCTTTTTTGCGTATCGAGCAAATATCCTTCCCACTTCAAAAAAGCCTGACTTCACAAAAGTTTCAGCAGTAACTGGGGTTACCATACCCATAAGTATCAAGAACGATGGGGCAGGGATGTACTTTGAACATAATGGAGAACGGCTCTCACCCACTAACCATATCGCCGACCTCCTGTTAAACACAAAATATACCCTAACTCTTACCAATGCCTCGGCCGTTAAACAGGGGATGTTCATACCTGTATTGAAAGAAGATGTTGTGGTCGAACCAGGGCAATCTGTCAGCCTGTCTATGTCATTCTCCAACCCTGGAACCTATTACTTCCTCGGAAATGTGTACCAACCTGGTTGGGACGGGCTCTCGAGCGGGTTTGATGTAGCTACAAACACGATAAAGGGGGCGTCTCCGACTTCAGCCGTGAAACCACTCCCGCCCGTAACCTCATCTGGAGGAGTTCTCGACGTTGTCGCAACAGAAACTCCAGTAGTCAGGTAGCCTTCATTCAACGTCGCTTTGACTTTGTCATCATAAAAAAACCCTCACCAAAGGTGAGGGAGTTGTTGCGAACTTATCAGATAACAATTTAGTTATTATCTCGATAGTTATCACGATGATCATTACGATCATTGCGATCTCCGCCGCGGAAATTATCGTTTCGGAAACTTCCTCGGGGTGCTGGTGGACGTGCTTCATTTACGAAGACCATGCGTCCATCAAGTTCTTTACGGTTTAATTCTTCGATAGCCTTAGCTGCTTCTTCGTCAGACGACATCTCGACGAATCCAAAGCCTTTTGAGCGACCATCAAATTTGTTGGTAACGACTTCTGCGGATACAACTGTACCGACTTGTGCGAAAAACGCTTTCAAGCTGTCATTGGTTGTAGACCACGAAAGATTACCGACGTAGAGTCTTTTTGCCATAGTATTTTAGTTTTTCACCTCCTTCTGGATTACCATATACGTTCTTGTATGCTTGCATCCAGACGTTGCGCGAAAAACTCCGGCATTTCCATCTCGAAAGCAGACACCATTGTGTGCGTATGCAAATGTTTCATTAACTGGATACGAGTATAGCATACTATAGACCAAATAGCGAATACAAGAGGCAAATTGGCAGGCCACTGCAGCGTGTATAATACTGCTATGGTTCAAGCTTCTGCGCATACAATCATAACCGCACTTAAATCTTACGCCTCCACCAAAAAGTCAAAAGATCTCTCTCGCTTTTTCAAGACAGGCAAGGGGCAATATGGCGAAGGAGATAAGTTTATTGGCATTGTGGTGCCTAGTCTTAGAAAGGTTGCAAAAAAATATGCTTCATCTACATCGCTGGAAACTGTTGACGATCTCTTGAAATCACCTATCCATGAAGTAAGGTTGTGCGCACTCCTTATCCTGGTATCCATGTACAAAAAAGCTGATACAAAAGGTAAAAAGAAGATATTCGCTTTTTATATCGCACACACCAAAATGATAAACAATTGGGACCTCGTCGATTTAACCGCACCCAATATCGTGGGGGATTATTTGCTCAATTTACAGACGTCATCCTCGGGCTTGACCCGAGGATCCATGACTTCTATTCTTCCTCGACACCATGTTTTGCTTGCGCCGTACCCCACGGGTGAACCCCGTCGTCTGCGCAAACCAGGTGTCCTCGGTCACAGTCATCCTGAGCTCGTCGAAGGATCCCTTTCACCTGTTCTTTTTAATTTTGCTCAATCCACCTCGCTCTGGGAACGCCGCATCGCCATTGTTTCAACCTTTGCCTTCATTCGTTCAGGACGCCATCAAGAAACATTTGCTGCTGCTAACATGCTTTTGTATGACAAGCATGATCTCATCCACAAGGCAGTAGGTTGGATGCTGCGAGAAGTGGGGAAGAGAATAGGGAAAGATACGCTTCGCGAGTTTCTCGACAAGCATGCGAGCACCATGCCTCGCACGGCGCTCAGGTATGCGATAGAACATATGGATAAAGATGAAAGAGAAAAATACATGT
>JAGOLU010000028.1 GCA_017993865.1 Candidatus Woesebacteria bacterium | reverse complement strand
CGGCTGGGGCGTAGGCGTAAGTTGCGGAGTGAATCTTGTTGCGGATAATATTACCCCCAGACAGGCGACAACTATTTTCTCTATAATCCACTGGAGATCTATCATGAAGGTAGTATAGTACGATGAGCCCATGCTTTCGCTACCGCACTTTTTTCTTCTTCTGCGAGAACTTTAATCACAATACCCATTTGTACGAGGACACAATCACCCACACGGATTTGTTGATCCGTAACAAGCACTTTGCGTCTAATTCCCCCACCGTAATCCACCTCTGCTTGTTTTCCGTCAGTCTTCACAACTTTTCCGGGAGCGGCGATACACATAAGAGTATAAAAGAATAATAGTCGTCAGCACACGGCTGAAGAGTTTAGAATTTGGAGCACATATATGTTATAGTGTATCAGATGGATTCTACCCCGCTACCACCACGACTTGAAGCTACAAAAAATAAGAAGAAACTTGTCATCGGTTGGTTTTCTTTTACCTGTTGCGAGGATAGCACAATACTCTTCACGGAGTTGCTCAATAAATATTTTGACGAGTGGCGGAAAGTTATTGAGTTTCGCCATCTTAAAGTATTGAAGACCAAAAACGAACTTAAAAACTTGGACGTTGCTTTCATCGAAGGGGCAATATCATCGGAGTCCCAAGCGAGAGAAGTAAGGAAAATCCGCGCGAACGCTCAATATGTAGTGGCCATTGGGTCATGTGCCTGTACAGGTGCGCCATCGTCAGCACGCAATCGGTTTGTGAGCGAGGAGATATCTGATCGTATCAGATGGTATCTTTCGCATTTTGACTATAGCGAGAAAGTCATTAAACTTGAAGAAGTGATACATGTGGATGATAAAGTAAATGGATGCCCCATGATCACCCTCATGTTTATCAAGACAGTCAATAAGTATCTAGACATATTTGGCATCAAGAAGCTCCCCGCGAAGGCAGACGAGGAAGTGATTGAAAATATAGAAACTCCCGTTGACGCTAGCAGTGGAGGAGAAAGCAAATAACTTGTTAATTATTGGATTTCATGTATGCACTCAGGTAATATCACCATAGAAAACATTACAAAGATTGAAGGAACTGCTGGGCTAGAAGTAAAAATAGAAAATGGCGCAGTACAGGATTTGAAATTTATCATCAAAGATTATCGACGTTTCTATACCGAGGCAGTCAAAGGTAAACCGTTTGAAGCCGTGCCCACGTTCCTCTCACGCATTTGTGGCACCTGTTCTGTGGCGCACTTGTACGCATCCTTGGAGGCGATAGAAAAATCTCAAGGTATTGTGCTTACCGAACAAACAAAAGCACTCAGACGACTTGCGTATCATGGGCTGATGATCCGCGATCATGCGCTGCATTTATACTTTTTCGTTCTCCCCGATGTTTTGGGTCTCGATTCAATTCTCGATATTCCTGAAGATCACGACAATCTCGGACATATCTTGCTGCATGATTCCTTCGACATCAAAAGTGTGGGAAGCGAGATCACTGACGTTGTAATTGGTGCCGCAATACACGCGCCATATCCAACAGTAGGAGGCTTTCATAAATTACCTGACCCAACCAAGTTTCCTGCGCTTATCGAGAAGCTCGAGAAGATTCGCCCCCAAGTAATACGAGGGATCAAAACGTTCTATGATTGGAAAGAGACCTTAGTGCGCAATGCCGACTACATGGCGCTTCGTAACGACACTCATCTTGACTTCCTCGAAGGCGAAATAATGAATAGTACGGGCCGTCGTATCCAAGAATCGGAGTTTCATTCTTTTCTCAAGTCTGTGGTTATTCCATACTCCCAATCCGAAGGATACGTATTTTCAGACACGCATGAAGACTATTTTGCAGGAGCACTCTCACGCATTAACCTCAACTTAGATGTGCTGAGACCAGAAACAAAAGCAAGTATCACCGAGTATCTTTCCGTATTTCCTTCAAACAATATACATCATAATAATCTCGCCCAAGCGATTGAGATTTTGCATTGTGTCGACGAAGCACTCGATATTTTAAAAACTATCGAGGTTAAGGATGAAAAACCGGTGCGTATGCCCAAAAAAGCTGGTATAGGGGTGGGGGTGATAGAAGCGCCTCGGGGAATCTTGTACCATATGGCAAATGTCGATGAGAAGGGCCACATTGTGGACTACGATGTGATCGTCCCCACCTCTCAAAATCAGATCAATATTGAGAATGATCTTAAGAAATATTTCAACGATAATCTAGACAAACCGAGGGAAGAGCTGGAGAAAGATGCAGAGAAGATTATCCGCGCCTATGACCCCTGCATGTCATGCGCGACTAACTTTTTGAAAGTGTCATGGATTGAATCATAGGGAACATCAATCCCCATGGGGAGTCCCACCAGCGTTATACGTTTGAGTTTCCCAATCTTCATCAGAAACTTCAGTTGGAACCCTAGATCGAAGTCGTGTACCGATGTGCGCGGGGAGAGCACGATGTGTTTCAAATCGTTTTCATCGAATACTTTTATGGCAGAGATACCCTGAATCGTGTCAAAGATCGTTACATGGTCTTCACCCACAAATGGCAAATCTGCATTTGGAGCAACTGTAATAAACTCCAATGTCGGAAAGTCCTCCGAAAGTTTGTCACAGAGGAGAAGGGGAGTGCTGTCCTGGGCCACATCTTCATTTCCAAAAACGTATACTTTTTGCTTCATACCGCATTATAATTCACACAAAACATATTATGTACAAATCAGACATAAAAGCACTTAAACTAGCATCACTTTTTTCCTACTCTCCTAACCACAAAGGATATTGTGGAAGAGACTCTGCAGGGGATGCGTTCACTCGATGTATATTGAACGGTGATTGCGCCGGTGTTCCAGAAGAGCTTACTCATTTCATTGTTCTCTATCCCTATCTCAAGACATTATCGATAGTTACCAAGCTCTCCCCATTTGACCATCGTATTATCGAAGCCTACTGGATAGGTAATGATCTCCTCAAATCTGTTCCTGTGAGCGCATACCATATTCTTCTAAAAGAGTTTGAGAAACAAGGAGTGCCCTCGTGGCTTATCAAATCGTTGAAACAGAAACAACCAAAGGCATTCATCCCAAGCCATCTCTTCCAGGTACTCCATGTTGGTGTAGGGCAGGCCAGTGGCTCGGTGCCATTCGATATCGGATCAATCAACAGTTGCATGATCAGATGGGGGAAGGTAACAAGAGTAGACAAATCGGGGAAGATCCACGTCGCCTTGCAACGGTTCTCAAAGACATATAAGCTAACAATCTCTTCAGAAATATTTGCAAAAAACACTTCTCCATTTTTTACGCCAAAGGTTGGTGACACGGTTGCGGTGCACTGGGGGCATATCGTCAAGAAGCTCACGCAGAGAGAGATAAAGAACCTCGCGTATTGGACACAAGAAGCTCTCCATTCAGCAGTGATTGAGGGCTAATCCTCGTCAGGGTCTCAACGAGTCGACGGTTTTTGCTCAACTTGATAGTCAGCATGTGATACTTGCTCTTTTGCTGCAAAGTATGCCATCAAGATCCCGATCGAAATCAAGAGCACCTGAATACCCATACCTGTGGTCCATGTATGCGTTACAAAGATTGCAGAGAGGACATTTGTAATAACTGTCGAGAAGACGAGGACAGCAGCTACCGTTGTTGCTGGTGCAAGAGCGAGGGCTTTGTACCATGTCGCGACATAACCGACCAGAAGCGCGGATGTTACCGCCAACCAAAACCACTGAGTGGCTCCAAATGAAACGAGTGAACCAAGCGATGAAGGCGCAGAGATAAGCGTTGCAGCGAGGAGAACAACTGCCCCAAACCCCATGCGAGCTGCCGAAACAATATCTGAATCGATGTGCTTAAGTGTTTTTTTGGCAATCACGTTTTCCACTGCCCACAGCATTGTGGCAGCAACAATCATGAGCTCTCCAGTCGAGAACTCAAACCCTTTAAACCCACCAATAAACGCATTTCCCCAGAAGAGCAACACAACTGCAAGGGCGCCCACGAGCGAGAACTTTTCCTTCAGAAATGGAATTGCTAAGAGTGCGACCCACACCACCAAGGATTTATGAATGATGGCAGCATTCGCAGCGGGGGCAGTAGCAAGCCCCGTAAAGAATAGGTAAAAGGGCACCGACCCTCCTACAATTCCTATCGCAATAAGCCGAAGCACATCAACTCTTGTAAGCGTGCGTATCTGTGGAATTTTGCGAAGTGCCAAAATAATGCTTACAAAGACAAGTCCGACTACCACATTTTTTGTCATGGTGAAAAATAGGGGGGGTTTGATCGCAGCGACAGCGAATTTATTGAGAAAAATAGAAACGCCTGAAATGAGACTGGTTGCGAATGCAAAGTAAATTCCTTTGCGGAAAGAATTGTTCATAAAATCGAAAGTGAAGGCAGTCAGCAATATATAACAAGAATGCGACGAATGAAGTATAAGAACAGAGCACACATTTTACAAGTGTTGTCAATTTTGGGATAATTCCTCTTAGTACAGATCCGTAGTACAATACACTCAATAATACTATGGAAAGATTTAATCCAAGAGATGTAAAAATTGTGGTGACTACGCATGGTAGAGGAGACCTTCGTCAACAATTATCGTTTCCTGACGGGACAATGAAAGAGGGTCAGGTGGCGTTTCGTGATCTGTGTGAGGAGGGTGATGAGCTTCTCTCCGATCTCTCGCGTAGACCCAACCCAGTGTATCAAGGTACCCAAGGAGGGTGGCATCGTTATGTCAACGGGCTACTCGCATCCAGAGGTCAACATATTGACTTCTCCAAATAACCAGCATCATCAACAAAACTCCACCACTTTTCTTCCGACCTTGTATTTGTTACCATTAGTCAGAAGGCAATAATTCTCTATGTTAGCCAAAGTATTCACCGGTACCAACGTTGGTTTAGAAGGAACACTTATCACCGTGGAAGTTGATATCGCAGAACGGGGGTTCCCAACCTTCACCATTGTCGGTTTGCCCGGCAAGGAAGTAAACGAGAGCAAAGACAGAGTCCGTACCGCACTCGCGAATGCTGGCTTCCAGATGCCTGATTCCCGCCTCACGGTGAACCTTGCACCCGCAGATATCCCCAAGGTCGGGAGCTGTTTCGATTTACCGATCGCCGTCGGCATACTCGCTGCCCAACACACCATCCCTAAAGACATCCTTGCGGACAGTTTTTTTATCGGTGAGCTCTCGCTTGAGGGCAACGTTAGGCCGGTGCCTGGGGTTATGCCACTTGCGCTCATGGCAAGAGAAAAAAACAAGCACACCATTTTTGTCTCATCTCAAAATGCCGATGAAGCATCGTATATCGACGGTATCACTGTATACGCAGTCAACCATATTCTCGATGTAGTGCGCCATGCACAAGGGTCCAAACTTATGGCTCCACATGTGCACGTGTCGTCTGTCACTGATTACCCCACCTATCCTTACGATTTTGCTGATGTCCGTGGCCAACAGCAAGCCAAGCGCGCGCTTGAGATTGCAGCTGCAGGCTTTCACAATCTCCACATGAAAGGAGTGCCAGGCGCTGGCAAGACATTGCTTTCACGCTCTTTTCCGTCGATCTTACCGCCGCTTGAAAAAGAAGAAATACTGGAAGTAACCAAAATATATTCCATCGTTGGTATGCTTGGGGGAAAATCGATAATCACTCAGCGGCCATTCCGCGCCCCACATCACACCACCAGCAGAATTGGCCTCATTGGTGGTGGGTCAAACCCATCGCCAGGCGAGATTAGCCTTGCTCATCGCGGTGTACTTTTCCTTGATGAATTCCCCGAGTTCGACCGGGGTGCTCTTGAGTCACTGCGCCAGCCTCTCGAAGATGGTATTGTAACCATATCTCGTGCTGCAGGTTCACTTACCTTTCCTGCACGGTTCTTGCTGCTTGCAGCAAGCAACCCCTGTCCGTGTGGGTATTTAGGCCACCCAACTAAGCCTTGCACCTGTGGAGCATCATTCATCGCTCGCTATCGCAAGCGATTATCCGGTCCCATACTCGATCGCATAGATATCCATGTCGATGTACCACCGGTGGAGTATGAAAAACTCACGGGGGATGTGAGCGCAGAATCATCGAGTGCAATCCGAGCGCGGGTCATACAAGCGCGGGGGAGACAGCGCGTACGCCTGAGTCCGCATGGCAAATTGGTGAATGCCGAGATGACGAGCAGCGAAGTTAAAAAATATTGTACACTCTCCGACGCTGCGCGCGACTTGCTAAAGCAAGCCTCTGCGAAGCTCCAAATATCGGCGCGTAGTTATTTTAAAATCATCAAAATCGCACAGACCATTGCAGATCTAGAAGGGTCTGCAACCATTGAAATAGCACACATATCAGAGGGCTTGCAATATAGACCGAAGATAGAGTAGAATAATCTGTAGATATAAATTTATATCCTCATTATATGAAAAAAAAGTTTATCGTGCTTCTCAGCTCGCTGTTAGTTGTCTCGGCATTGTTTGTATTTACCTCGCAAAAAGCATACGCTGCATGTAGCTGTGTCAGATCGGTAGCGCCTGCGGGACCCTCATACGACTCTCAAGGGTTACCTATCCCTAGTGATGCATATGGGAAATGGACAAGTGATACAGAAGAGCCCTTTTGTCCTCCAATTACAGAATGTACTCCAGCGGCGGTAGGATGCTCTTCTTATGCAGCCGGAAAGGTTTGTCCAGTTTGTGTTACTCAGCCGTGCAATGTGTATACACAGGGGTATGTCAAGACATGGTTCCGCGTCCCCACCCTCGGTGATCTTGTAGGTAATATAATCCGTCTCATGTTCTTTATCGCAGGATTGTATGCACTCGTACTCTTGCTCTTAGGTGGATTTGAATGGGTATCCTCCGGTGGAGAAGAAAAGAAGCTCACCTCAGCACGCGGCAAGATCCTCAATGCGATCATCGGGCTTGTGGTGATGGTTGCGGTACTTACCCTGGTGATACTCCTTGAACAAGTAGTATTCGGTGGCAAGGTATGCTTAGGCATCAGTTGCCCGATTAATATGGGAGATTTGAGTATTATTAAATAATTCACTATTAAGAATTTATCTTATCTCTTATGCAATTAAAAAAAATACTTGGGGTATTTATTGCTCTAACGTTACTTATCACTGTTTTTACAAGCTACAACACCAGACGTGTTGAAGCAGGGTGTAAATGTGTATCCACTGGCACAACAAATCAGGAAGCCGGTAAATGGATTTCATTTGATGATGGACAACCGTCTGGGCTCAATGGTTGCGATGGTCCTCCATCGACAGGCGCTCCAGGAACTTGTGGTGACACTGTGGCGATGCCTGTAGCAGGATGTGGACCATGTAATCCATTAAATCAGGCGAAAATCGGTATGTGGTTCCGCGTCCCCACCCTCGGTGATCTTGTAGGTAATATAATCCGTCTCATGTTCTTTATCGCAGGATTGTATGCACTCGTACTCTTGCTCTTAGGTGGATTTGAATGGGTATCCTCCGGTGGAGAAGAAAAGAAGCTCACCTCAGCACGCGGCAAGATCCTCAATGCGATCATCGGGCTTGTGGTGATGGTTGCGGTACTTACCCTGGTGATACTCCTTGAACAAGTAGTATTCGGTGGCAAGGTATGCTTAGGCATCAGTTGCCCGATTAATATGGGAGATTTGAGAATAATTAAGTAACATTTCGAACGAATTTACCAAATCCCGTCCATACCCTGGGCGGGATTTTTATTTGTGATACAATCAACCCATGCCCAAGCATTCGAAACGAGTACTACACCTCATCATCGGGGTGGCGCTTTTTATCTCCTTTGCAACGCTCTTTAGTTCGGCTCAGCCCACCTATGCAACCTGTAAGTGTGTTGCGAGTGAGAGCGCGGGCTTGGCGAGAAGCAAGGGAGTGTGGCAAACATACGAAGATGGCGGGGCAGTCTGTGATACTGCGGGACCCTATCAAGAAGGCGGTTCGTGCAATCCACTTACGGAGTCATACCTCAACATTTGGTTTTGTATACCCACGCTTGGTGATCTGATCGGCAACCTCATCAGAATAATTTTCTTTATCGCAGGCCTTTTTGCCATATTTATGCTTCTGCTTGGCGGATTTGAATGGGTATCCTCCGGTGGGGAAGAAAAGAAGCTGAGTTCAGCACGCGGTAAGATCATCAATGCAGTCATCGGGCTTGTGGTGATGGTTGCGGTGATGACGCTTGTGGTGCTCATAGAGCAGGTCATCTTTGGCGGTAAAATGTGTCTCGGTATTAGTTGCCCGCTGAACGTCAGTAAGCTTGCTATTATCGAAAACAACTCGCCAGGTGGCAGGGCATCATGCTTTGGCCCTGCATCAAGTAGTGCCGCGCTTACTCCCACAGGTAACGCCACCGCTGGAGCTAAACTTCAGCTTACTCCTATTGGCACGGGGTCGGCACACCTTACCCCAATATCCAAGAAACCCGTCATCGTTACTGCTACACCAGGTTCTGCCCAGAACTCACTTCAACCCACTAGCTCATTCGTTGCTCCATCAGGGACACGGGTTATCATATTGCCCTATGGGACAGGAGCGAGTAGTCCAACACCCGCACAGACCATCGTCTTGCCGGGCAGTGGAGGTGGCGGCGGTACAGGTGTGCCACAACCAACGATCCCTCCGCTTGAATAAGGGCTCATTCTTCGATTGATATACGCCAGCTCACTAATGTTAGTTGGTTTTGCTATACTAATGTTCATCATATGAAATCATCTCTACGCAAAATATTACTATTTGTTTTTGCCTTCATCATTTTATCTACTGTAGTGGTCCCTGTGAGAGCGCAACTTATGGATTGGGGTGAGGATCCTGCTCATCCAGAAAATTATTGTGTGGTAGATGGTGTCCCGACACTCAAATGCTTAGAGATTGTCTACAGCAACATGCTCTATGTATCTTCTGCGCTCGTCCTGCTTGTCCTGTTCATTATGCTTGTATACGGAGGGTTTACCTTTTTGCTATCGATGGGTGAGTCGGCTAAAGTCCAGAAAGGTCAAAAGATACTTACGTGGGCGGTTATTGGAATACTTATTTTTGCTGCGAGCTATTTAATACTTCTCATTATTGATGTGGCGTTCATGGGCGGAGAAGGAAGAATCTTCCGTTTTAATCTCCCCGGTCCGTAAGTTAGCTTCCGGGAGTTATCTGCACTCCTTCTATGGGTGATTCGTCGGGAACAGGGGATAATATGCGACGTGGATTAGTAACGCGTAAGAAAATGAGGAACATAAGCACAGCCAACCCTACTGCGATAAATGTAATCCCGACATAGCGAAATAACGTGCGCATTTTCAGTGTTAATTTGAAGAAGTATCTAAGTTAACCATCTCTTTTATCAAATAGAGTGGGCGGCCTTGCACTTGTGTGAATATCCTCCCGATATACTCGCCAATCACCCCGAGAATAAATATCTGCACTCCTGCAAAAAAGGTTATTGATACGAATATAGCAGTCCAACCGGTTACCCAATATTCGTGAGGAAGGAGGAATCGACGAATGAATGCATAGAGCATCCCCATGAGTCCAACCGTCGCAGTCAGGAAACCGAAATACACCACAACACGCAGCGGTCGTGTTGAAAACGCAGTGATGCCAGTCACGGCAAAACTAAGCATTTTGCG
>JAGOLU010000027.1 GCA_017993865.1 Candidatus Woesebacteria bacterium | reverse complement strand
TGCGCACCCATGGCTCCGCAGTGGTTGCCGTTGCAGAAGGATTAAGTTTGAAAATAAAAACAACGCAGGGTCAAAACGAGACTTCTGCCGAAAATCAGATGGTTGGATCCTCATATAAACTCATGCACATGATTGAGCGCCAATACCCAGGAATGTTCGAGCTACGCAACGTCATACTTGGGCATACTCAGCGTGGTGGTGGCCCAAATGCTGAAGATCGCATCTTGGCGAGGCGTTATGGAATCGCTGCTATTGAGGCGTACGAACAAGGCAAGTTTGGTCAGGTAGTGAGTTTGCGGGGCGGAAATGTCACTACTGTGCCACTTACAAAAGACATCAACGTTGTGAAATATGTCACAAGAGAAGACCCCATCTATAAGGCGGCACAGAGCCTTGGGGTGTATGTCAACTAGTGCCAGCGTGAAGCAAGCTCTCCCCTTTCGCTTTCGGTAAGCAGGTATTTCTCCTTACCCTGCTCCATCCGTTTACGAGTAATCTCGCCAAGTACGAGTGCAGCCGACACAGAGATATTAAAGGACTGCACAAACCCCTGCATTGGTACGTAGAGATGATGATCTGCGTTGGCTGTGGCGTAATCGGAAATACCCGCATGCTCGTTCCCAAACACCAGTGCGATCTTGGGTCCGAGTGTGGGTAATGAGTCGTAGACATTGAGTGGCTGCTTCGAGCTTAGGGTGGTGGCGAAAATAGTATATCCTTCTAACTTTAGCCTATCGTAGCAATCTTTAGTCGAGGTAAATTTTTCGATCGTAAGCCATTTGTTGGCAGATGCAGAGCTCAATTTCCCGACACGCTTGGGGTTGTATGATTTTTCTTTTTCAAAAACGAAGTATGCGGTTTGGAAACCGAATGCATCCATGCTGCGCAGAACTGCTGCAGCGTTATGCGGGTCATGAATATCTTCGAGTACGACAATACCCTGCTGACGACTATTGAGGACTTGCTTGATTTTTTCTGCTCGTTTAAGGGTAGGCATTGTTAAGTTAGATCTCGATCCTCGGAAAAAGCGGTGCAATTTTCTCTATCTTCCCTTGGGTTCGTTGTAATATCATTTCTGCTGTAGCGGGGAGGAATGGTTCGAGGGCGAGCCCGATCTGATGGAGCTTAGCAAGGGTTTCTTTCATGAATGAAGCTCGTGAGTCAGTATCCATGCTCCATGGTTCGAACTCATTGAGCGATTTGTTTATTTCTTTTACCTGTGTCCAGATGTTAGTGAGGATAGCTTGATATGCAAAAGCGGGTTGATCCCCCGTCGTTCGTGATGCTTCTTGTGGTCCCATTGTAATTCCATCTTTTGCAGCAATGGCAATTGAACGGCTCAAAAGGTTCCCTAGCTCATTCGCCAGATCGGCAGTATAGAGCTGTCGCATGCGGTGATCACTATAATCTCCATCATCATGCACGGGAACTTCGCGCGCCAAATAGTAGCGTGTTGCTGCAAGACCATATTTTTTGACAAGCTCGAATGGATCAATAACATTACCAATAGTTTTACTCATCTTTTGCCCGTCAACCGTGATAAACCCATGGGTGAAAAGATGTGTCGGGAGAGGGAGCCCTGCCGACATAAGCATGGCGGGCCAATAAATCCCGTGGAATTTAATGATATCTTTGCCTATGACGTGAACACGTCTCTCCGCATTCACCCAGTATTTTTCATATCGAGATTCGTCATCACTTCCAAAGCCGAGCGCAGTAATATAGTTAGAAAGCGCGTCATACCAAACATACATCCGTTGACTGTCGTCACCTGGTACGGGCACTCCCCACCCTTTCATACGCCTAGTGGGTCGTGAAATCGAGAAATCCTGCAGACCCTTGCGCACAAAGTTCAGGAGCTCGTCTTTTCGGTATGCGGGGAAAATGGTAAGTTTGTCTTGTGCGAGAAGTTGTTCAACCTGAGTCTGATAGCGAGAAAGCGCAAAAAAGTAGTTTTCCTCTTCTACGAGCTCAAGTTTGCGGTTGTGGTTTGGACAAATGTTGTCGGGGAATTCACCATCTTCATAAAATGTCTCACATCCCACACAATACAAACCGGAATATGTTTTCTGGTAGATGTCTTTGGCACTACGCGTCCACAATTGTTGAGCACCGAGCATGTGTGCGGGCGATGAGGTGCGAATGAAAGTGTCATTACTTATGTTCAGGCTCTCACAAAGCTCCAAAAACACTCTCGCATTATCATCAACGAATTCCTGTACTGGCTTTCCTGCCTTCTCCGCTGACTCGATGTTTTTGAGTGCATTTTCGTCCGAACCGGTGGTGAAGTACACATCTTCACCGACCTGTCGGAACAGTCGAGCAAGGACGTCTGTCTGCACACACTCAAATGCGAAGCCAATATGTGGTCTGGCGTTGACGTAAGGAATGGAGGTGGAGAGGAATGTCGACATGTGGTAGAAAGTATACCACCTCAGCAATTTACTTCTGTAAGGATTCGACAATCCTTTGAGTGAGTTCTCCTGCAGATTCCGGCTCCTTTGCCGAAACGCACACGGGTGCATACACCTGCATGATATCTTTAATTTTTTGAATATCGGTGGCTGGTGGAAGGTCGAATTTGTTGAGCACCATGATTGTTGGCTTGTCCTCTACCTTGAGGTCGTGAAGCGTACGTTGTACTGTCTCGATCTTCTCTTCAATATCAGGGTCTGATGCATCTACTACGTGTACCAAAAGATCTGCGTTCACTGTCTCAAGCAGAGTCGAACGAAATGCTTGTACCAGCTTGGGAGGGAGATTCTTGATAAAGCCGATTGTGTCAGAAACGAGTATGGGTACTGGTGCAACGTATGCAGTGTATTCACCCATATTTTGACCATCTAGTTGAGGTCTCTTGTTTTTGTACTGCAAATACCCTGTCGAGCTGTCGAGCGTCGCAAAGAGCACGTTTTTCTCCAGTTTTGCCTTACCCGTGAGCGCATTAAAGAGCGTGGTTTTGCCGGCATTGGTGTAGCCGACGATCGCGACGGTTTTTACCCCTTGTTCTTGACGTTTGTCGATGCGCGTTTGTTGATTCTTCTGGAATTTCTCAAGCTTCAGCCGTACTTCTCGCATGGCGTCGCGCCAGTGACGTTTCATTCGCTCGGTGTTGGTCTCCCCAATCCCCCGCGTACCCACTCCTCCACCCTGTCTCGACATAATCATCCCCATCCCAAAAATGCGTGGGCCCATGTGCTGCATGGCGGCAAGCTCGATTTGGAGTTTACCTTCTGCGGTCTTTGCATGTTTTTGAAATATCTTGAGAATAAGGTCTACTCTATCCCACACGGCGATTTCAGGGTCTGCCTTCCACAGCGCCATTTTGAGGTTGTAGACTTGGTTTGCACTTACAATATCGTTGAGGATGAGCGTATCGACACTTTCTTTCTTAACGAGTTCAAACAGTTCCTCTACCTTACCTTTGCCGACATAGGTTGTCTGGTCAGGATGGATTCGTTGTTGAACAATATGACTAATAACACCTTTCCCTCCAGTAAGCGTGTGGATGAGCTGTATGGTCTCATCCAATCGTTTTTGGCTTTCTTCGGGGCGCGTGTGTGGTAGTACGACATCGATGACGATGAAGCGTGGAATAGACATAGGGTGAGCATATTATACTCGTATATATATTTATGACCGCAGTAACCCATTACGCCGCACCAAGCGGGACCTGAGGAGAAGTTGTTGGAGTAGGAAATACAAGCGGAAGAGGCAAGGGTAAACTTTGTTGTACGGAATATCTCCTCTGAGGATCACCGCCTAGTCGCGCCCGATGCCACTGTACCGTTTCCCCCAAACCATCGTGTAAGCTCGTCATAGGCTCCCACCCAAGCTTGTGCATTTCGGACGGATCTACCCAATAGATTCCTCCCTCGACTGCTCCTGTTGGGAGTGGGACTGTCTTGATATTGTCAAGACCCCTCCCACACGCGGTTTGTATCGCATGAGCGGCATCTCGCACGGTAAGAGAATTTCCAGAGCCAACTGCATACACTGTCCCCTGTTGCCCACGCATACTTGCTAGGATTGCACGCACAAAATCGTCGATATAGGTAAGGTCAATCCGTTGATTACCTGACCCATGGACTTCTGGGTGCTCGCCACGCAATGTTGCATCAATATGGTTTGGAACTATGCCACTTCCGACTCTTTGCCCAGGACCGTAGCCATTTGGTAAACGTGCCACATTTCCTCCGCAATCTATCACAATCCCTTCTGCGTCGTGTTTGCTTCTTGCATAAGGCCCAATTTTATCCGGATCAATAGGAGTAGTTCCATCTACTGGTCCTGTGTGTGCATCATATACACGGACGGTGGAGGCGAAAATCATGGGTAGGTGGCTCGAAGTAGAATCTTGAATGGCTCTCACCAGGTTCCGAGTGCCACCAACATTGACCTCACGCAACATCCGGTGTTCTGGATCATCTGGAAGGACCCTTGCCATAGCTCCAAGGTGGATAACTACATCGGGTTTATATTGCTGAAACGCGGCACTTAGATCTCCAAAGCTACGTAGGTCACCTGCATAATGATGAAAACGTCTATCCCTCCCTATCCTGCTAAGAGATTCTAGTTTACCTGGATCTGAAGGAACTCTTCCGAAACCAACAACCTCTCCTTCCTTAAGAAGTGTTTGGCACAGGCGTTGACCTACAAATCCATATGCACCTGTTACAAGAAATGTTTCTGGTTTTGCAACCATGTATATGAAGGTGAGAAACAAAATTATATATATTTTAGCCTCACCAAATGACTATATTATACCTATAATATACGCTATATTCAACATTCTTTTACCTATAGTCGTACCCCTGCCCTCTATCTATTTCTGAGTATTCTTAAAAACATATACGGAATAGTATACTACTTACTAGTATGGACTCCCCCACTCTCCAAGTCGGCGTCAAATTGCTCGCTCTATACCAGGGTAAATTCCTCATCATGAGGCGATCTGACAAGGTGTACTCGAATGTGCAGGGTACCATGTGGGATATCCCTGGTGGAAGAATTGACCCTGCATTTCTCTTTTTGAGAATTTGAAGCGGGAAATCGTTGAAGAGGTTGGATTGGAGTTGACTGAAAAGCACTGGAAAGAAGTTGCCTTACTCGATGCACAAGATATTTGGGTATCGGCGAAGAATCTGCACGTGATACGCCTGACGTACGCCGGAAAAGTTGAGGGAAAAATCGCCCTATCCCACGAACACGACGAATACAAACTCGCGAGCTACGAAGAAATGCTGAAGCTCTTTGATGAGGAAACGCTCATTGGGAAAGTCTTGCGAGCGCAAAAACCTCAAATTGAGCGTATAATTGAAGGATGAGTGCTGCCGAAAAGACGATCACACCCTACCCTCTCGCCGTGATTCGTGGCGAGAAACTATTAAATCCGCTCCGACTCATACAGTATGTCGCGGAACGAATAGGAAGGAAGTTGCGCTCAGGCACGGTTTTTAAAAGAACATCTTGATCGAATAACAGTTATATACAATCGTATGGCTGAAAGACCTCATCCAGTCCATGGAGTGTCAAAGATCGGCAGAATGCCTACTCGTGACGATTTATTTACACTACTTATCAATAAAAAGCCTCTTTCCTTACCACCAAAGGCAGTCGTAATCAAAGGGCCTAGATCGGATAACCCGACTAAACCAAAAGATAAATAATCTTGACCTAAACAAGAATACTAGACATATACCTACTCCTGTTTGTTAGAATGCCAATCTATGGCGCCTATCATCCTCATCACCTTCCGCGAGACAATAGAGGCCGTGCTTGTGGTGGCGATGATCGCGGGCATATTTGTACGAATGCGTGAGTATAAGGAGCTACGAGTAGTGATTCTGGGTGTTTTTGCTGCAATAGTTGCAAGCTTAGTGCTCGGCACCGGTACGCTTGCAATCGGCGCGAAGTTTGCTCAGTGGAATCAGGGCAAAAATGGAGCGCTTTTGGAAGGGGTATTAGCGCTTGTTACGGCAGCATTTGTGACTGTTGCCATACTTACCCTCAACAATCAATTTAGGCGCTACAAAATGCACCTCATCCAACAGGTGACGGCTCAGGCCAAGTCACACGATCTGCTGGGCATATTTTTTATTGCATTCACCTCAGTTTTTCGGGAAGCGATCGAGATAATTTTACTCATCTCCACCATGGTTTTTGCGACGAAACCGCTTGAAATTGTGCAGGGGTTAGGTATCGGGCTCGCTGCAGGGGTTATCTTTAGCATTCTCCTTATTACCGCAACCATCAAATTACCGGTGCGGGTTGTGTTTCGGGTAACTACGTATCTGTTGGTGTTTTTTGCAGCGGGGTTGTTGGCCAAAGGCGTACATGAATTAGTCGAAATTGGGCTCATACCAGAGCTTTTTAAGTTCAATCTCTTATTTATTCCCGCTCGAGAAACACTCGTTGGATCTGTCACGTATGCCCTCTTTGGACTTCGGAGCACGATGGATGTGGTACAAGCAGCGGTCTATGGGTTATATGTGATAATTATGGTGCGAATGCTAAAACAAACTCAACCTGCGTAAGTGTAAAAATCCCATAGTGCGAGGATATTGCTATGGGGCGATAATTGGGGTATAATCCTCTCTAAGATCGTCATTTTCTCATTTATCTATGCCAGAACTTGAAAGAGGCCCCCGAACCGCGATATTTACATTCAAAGGTGTGTCTCAAAGTGCAGTTGATGACGTTATTAAACAAGCTCGACAAAGGTTTGTTAGAAAAGGTGTGTCGAAAGTGAGCGATATACCATCAGAAGATGGAGAAGGCGCAATACACCGAGATGTTACTTTGGCTGCAGATTGCACACCGCAGGACGGCAATTCTGGCTGTTTTGTTCATCAATGTAGGCTTGAGGTACAAACTAGACCGTTGACTGTGTTAGGAGGATTTCGTGCTTCGAATTGCACTCGATGCCCAGAGAACAAAACTAGATGAAATTAATTATCGCATAATACACATGTCCACACCAGAGGAAAGAAAATTACGTTGGTTGAGGGAAGCGCGGATAGCGCCTGGGATAGACCTGGCCCCTCATTCGAAACCAGGTAAAAGCATACAGTGCCCTGGGTCGACAAGAACAAAACCTATTGATGTAAAAGTGAGGGAATCGAGAAATACAAGGGATAGACTAATACGGAGTATCGTTGGGGAGTGCCCGATATGTGGAAGGGTATTTACGTTTCATGCACCTGGACAAGAATGGATTGTTCCTAGAGAAAGATAGCGCCGCTAAACTAACTGCCCAGTTCTACTCCACCCGATAATACTTCTTCCCCTTCAGATTCTTTGGCATGTATTCTTGCTCCACCTTCTTCCCCTTTTGTTCCTCCTGCCAAGGGTAGCGGATATGACCTGCGCCATATCCTTCCTTTTTAACGACCTTATTGACAGCATTTCGCAGATGGAGGGGTATTGGGTCAAGCGACATGTGCTCAATATCGTGCAACGCCTCGCTGATGCCCACATATGAAGCGGTAGATTTTTTGGCTGTCGCGAGATATGTGGCACATTGGGCAAGGATAATGCGTGCCTCAGGCATCCCGATCATGTGCACAGCTTGCATACATGCGGTGGCAACCACGATCGCCGTTGGTTGGGCATTTCCGACGTCTTCGCTCGCAAAGACAACCATTCTACGGGCTATGAAAACGGGATCTTCCCCCGCATCTACCATCCGTGCCAGATAATGCAGTGTTGCGTCGGGTTGGCTTCCGCGCATGCTTTTTATGAAGGCGGAGATGGTATCGTAGTGGTCTTCGCCTCCTTTGTCGTACCTTATAGTCTTTTTCTGTAAAACAGTAGACAAAAGATCAACGGTAATGGTGCTCGAGATCTTCACTGCCGTCTCTAGTGCATTGATAACGCGCCGGGAATCGCCTGCGGCGTAGGAGATAAGGAAATCGCGTGTTTTTTCGTCGAGTTTTATGTCTTTGAAGTATGCAAGGCAGCGGTCAATGATCTGATCCATCTCATCCTCAGTCAGCGAATGAAGCATGTACACGTGGCATCGGGAAACCAAAGCGGGAATAACCTCGAATCCCGGGTTTTCAGTTGTGGTCGCAATAAGGGTAATAATCCCCTCCTCTACCGCCTTGAGGAGCGAATCTTGCTGAGCTTTGTTAAACCGGTGAATCTCATCCACAAAAAGAATGGTTTGCTTTTGTTCGAGTCCTGCGCGGTACTTTTGAGCCTGGGCGATGGTCTTTTTGACATCAGCTGTGCCTGACTCGACCGCGGAGAGGGCCACAAACTCGGCATGGATACTGTGTGCGATCAGATATGCGAGTGTTGTTTTGCCACAGCCGGGCGGACCCCAAAAAATGAGCGAAGAGATGCTTCCGGACTCTACCATTTGGGTGATAGGCTTGCCGGGCCCAACGAGATGTGTCTGACCGATGAAGTCAGTGAATGAAGTGGGTCGAAGCTCAAAAGCAAGAGGGGTGGACATGAGGTAATTGTACACTCAACATAGACATCCGTGTCTAGTTATACACAACAATGATATACTCAAGTATATGCCTGAAAAACAGATGGATTTCGATGCATACGAGCCACC
The DNA here is from genome assembly GCA_017993865.1 of Candidatus Woesebacteria bacterium. Classification (GTDB taxonomy): domain Bacteria; phylum Patescibacteriota; class Microgenomatia; order UBA1406; family GWC2-37-13; genus JAGOLU01. The sequence goes on along the minus strand of JAGOLU010000027.1, from coordinate 1,330 downwards.
CATCCCTCGCGCTGAAGTTGTACTCCCAAAATGGGTCGAGGTAAATGCAACAATGATCGATCCTCAAACTGGTGTAAAGTTAGACAGGATTGCGAATAAAGTGGGTGCTGAAATAAGAAGATCGGGAGACAGCCAATTGGTTGTGGTAAGTAAGGAGGGGTTAGCGCTAGAAAAAGAAATTGGCGCAACAGAGTTGGCAAGAATGTTGGACGAGTTTACATCACTCATGAAAACTATTGTCGACATGATGTTGCCGAATCGACTCGTCAAAGCATTTCTCTACGGCATGCCCGATAGCAGAGACAATCTAATGAGTCACATGAATGGATCAATACAGAAGCTCAAAGAAGGAATGAGTTTCTCATGGGGACGAGCCAGTTTGCTTTCTATCGGAGGGCAGTCTATGGCGATTAAGACAGCGTATGATCATGCAGGCAAACGAGAAGAGTTTGTAGTTAAAACAACTTCTCCACTTGCTTTAACGACTGAACCTATACAAGCAATGATCCTATCCCCGTTAACATCTGAGCTTTTGAGACGGGAGATATTGTGTGAAGATCAAAGATTTAAAAGGGAAATTGAAGCATTAGATATACAAATCAATCGTGGCCTTATTGCAACCCCCTATTTGATGGTGGAGCGCTATATTAGTGGCCAACCACCGAGGAAGAACGAGGTGCAGATGATGGGCAGGGTGAGAGCTTGTGCTAAATTACTGAATGAAACCTTAGGTGAGTACGTAGCAAGTCCTCCTGGGGCTGAAACTGAAAAGTTTATGTCTGCCGTTGCTGGGTTAGACGCAGTAGCAGGTGATACTACAGCGCATTGGCCTGTGGCTCCGGAGCTCAGAGGTGTTAAGCTCATAAACTTTATTGAGGGCGATCATGGCACACTCCATTGTATTGATCCATTTGTTCCTAAGCCGGTGTTCGATCAAAACGATCCTATCTTAGATATAACGACGAAAGATGAGGGCTATAGAGCACCAGAAAGGGATGATATCACCACACCGTTCGCACTAGAAAATCCACTAGATAAATCACTATCTCAGTGATTAAGTAACCAACAACTTCTGGGATCTAAAATCTAGACTCTGGACTCTTCAGTAGCAATACACTCGTTACAGTAGCCCCCACCATCAACACCTGACAAGCAATACATACAGGACAAATAACTTTGAGTTGGAATATTTCGATAAAGAATATCCGCAGACAAAAGACGAGCCCGAAGATCGCTGTACCAAGGAGCACCCTTCTCCACTTCTTGATGCTTGCGATAAGAATGACAATGTATCCCATGAGCCCATACAAAGGTGTGGGGATGCCGAGCG
>JAGOLU010000117.1 GCA_017993865.1 Candidatus Woesebacteria bacterium | reverse complement strand
GACACATTCTATACCCATGCCCAGCACGTGTACGAGTGTCATAGCCAAACTCTCGAAGGAAATCTGGTGGGTGTCAGGAAATGCCTCGCTGATTTGGGTTTCGTAAAGAGCGAAATAGACGAACACACCGATCGTTTTGGTGGAGTCGCGCGGAGGCTTGAGTTCCATGGTGAAAAAAACGGGGTTTTATACTATGACGACTACGCGCATCACCCTGCAGAAATTACCGTTACGATTGAGCAGATACGTAAAAAACATCCAAGTCATCGGCTCGTCGTGCTCTTCCAAAGTCACACGTACTCACGGACACAATCACTAAAAGAGGGCTTCGTAGAGGCTTTGTCAAAAGCAGATATTGCGCTCATTGATTCCATCTTTCCGAGTGCCCGAGAGAAAGAAGGGGTGGAGCCGATTAGTGCGAAAGACCTGGAACAACTCGCTCAATCGCGTGGACTAATGAACATTACGGGGTTCTCATCCAGAGAAGAAATGCTTGCGCATCTAAAAGACATTGAGCAAGGAGGAGACGTAGTAATGACTGTTGGTGCGGGTGATATTTATAAAGTAATACCAGAGCTCATCCGTGATAACAAGGCAGGCTCGTTGATTCAGCATGACTTTCCCATTGGTGACAAATTTACCTGGAAGGTTCAAACTACGGCCAAATACTTTGCAGAAATTGCCACAGAACAAGATCTCGCTACGCTTGTTGCAACCAGAGAGTTTGAGGAAAGCAAGAAACTATACATTCTGGGTCGGGGCGCCAACACCTTATTTGCAAACAACTATTTTGACGGGTTGGTAGTAGAGGTTAGCAATAGGGGCATACAAAAAATTAAAGAAGATGAAGATTGCGCATATTGGAGAGTTGCTGCTGGTGAAGACTGGGTTAGCCTGGTGGAGCGGATGGTGGTCGCAGAGAATTTAGGAGGGCTTGAAAATTTAGCCTATATCCCTGGCAAGGTCGGGTCTGCTCCAATTCAAAATATTGCTGCATACGGCCAAGTGTTTGAGGATGTATGCCAAAGCGTCGAATATATTGAGCTGCCCTCGCTCGAACATCACTCATGTGCAGGTGGATCATGTGAATTCTCGTATCGAAACAGTATGTTTAAGAAAATGCTTCAGACCGCCAACAGTAGATTCGTGATTTGGTCGGTTGTGCTCAAACTTGCTAAGCCATCAAAACACACCATCGCGACCGATTACTTTTCGAATTATGAGAGTTTAGAATCTGAGCTGCGCCATCTGGAGGGCCAGCGGCCAACAATTCAAGATATTTACCACGCTGTTGTGACACTTCGAAAAAAAAAGCTTCCAGAAGTGTCTGATGTTGGAACCAACGGGAGCCTTTTTATGAATCCCATTGTATCTGGGGTAAAGGTTAGGGAGCTTCTAAAAAAATTTCCAAAGCTCCAGTACTATCCCACACAAAAAATGCGATATGTACCTAGTTCAAACCTGGAAATTACTGATATTGCAAAATATAAAATAGCAGCAGGACATATTTTCGATGAGCTTGGGTGGAAAGGGAAAAAGGTAGGGAAGGTGGGTACGTGGAAGAACCATGCTCTGGTGCTCTGCAACTTTGGAACCAATAGCCCAGGTGATATAATCAAGGTCATCCAGATGATGCAACAAGATTTTGAAGATGTGACAGGGATTCACCTGGAGCCGGAGATAAACATAGTGCAGTAAGCTCATTTTTTAGTAGGTACATGGTCAAAACAACGAAACATAATTCGCAAAGAATTCAAACGATGCAGGAGGCACAAGCTTTTGTGAAATATTTTGCAAAGACAAGCTTTGCAGCAACCGGTGACGATAGATGGAGGGACTACCCGAATATTGATAAATTCGATCACTTGCACGAGGAACTTATTGAGATGTCGCGTAAACTTAGGTATCGTTCGAAAAAAGAAAGATTACAGATAATTAAAGACGATAGAGAGGTTTTTGTGGATGGTATTGGCGATTTGTTTTTCGCTCTCTGTCGGCTGGCGAATCAATTGGATATAGATATTGGAGAAGCTTTTGAATCTGTACATCAGTCAATATTTGATAGGTATAGCAAGAAGAAGTAACTTAGAAATCATCTATTCAAAATTACATCTATTATATGCACGACTCTTATATCATTCACGGTGGCAAACCACTCGTGGGAGAGGTGACGCTCTCGGGCGCAAAGAATGCTTCAATCAAACTGATGATAGCAAGCCTGCTGTTTGATGGACCGACGGTGTTGTATGGCGTGCCACACAACGGTGATAATGCAGAGCTAAAAAATCTGCTTCATGACATTGGCGTATCGGTGACGTATGCAGGTAACACAGTGACTGTAGATCCCACAAAAATAAGTAAGCATATCGTAAGTTTGCTGTATGGTTCAAAAGTGAGATCTTCCTTTCTCTTATTCGGCCCATTGCTCCATCGCTTTGGAGAAGCTCATATCCCAAACCCTGGTGGTTGCAGAATAGGAGCCAGACCGATTGAACGAATAATACAGGGTATTCAAGCGCTGAACGTAGATGTTAATTACAACCAAGAAACAGGATATTACGAGGCAAAAGCAAGAGGTGCTATTCACGGGGAATATACGTTTGAGAAGCAAACACACACGGGCACAGAGGCGCTTATATTACTCGCAACCTGCGGTACAGGTGAGGTAATCTTGCACAACTGTGCGCTTGAACCTGAGATTGACGATTTAATTCTGTTTCTTACCAATGCAGGTGCAAACATTCGAAGAGAGGGGAAGA
>JAGOLU010000026.1 GCA_017993865.1 Candidatus Woesebacteria bacterium | reverse complement strand
TCAGCGCCATACCATTTTCGCTTTGTGAGAATATCGCGTATTTTTTGTACAGGAAGGAAATGACGTGTCGCAGCCATCACATAGTTTATGGTGACAAGAAGAATGAAGATTTTTATCGTGTCGTACACAAAGAAGTTTATCGATTTCCCCAAATACGAAGACGCGGAGAGGGCGAGCCACTTGAATGTTATCGTGTCGGCAAGCATCTGAATGGGGTAGAAGATATCCATAGGTTCACTCCTCTGATGCAGCCATAATTTTATTTGTTATCTCTTGGACATCTGGAGTAAACCCAATCATCACAATCTTGTCGTCTACCGTGAGCACCGGGCTACCCATAGCACCAAGCTCCATGATTTTCTGCATGCCTTCTGGCCCAGTGACATACTCGACATTCGCTTCGATCCCGACCACCGCTTTTTGTGTTAGCTCATAGAGCTTCTTACAGGTTGCACAACCTGATCCAAGGACTTGTATTTTCATAGGTATTATTTAATAGTTACTCTCAACATCCTAATGATACACCTGAGTTCCGAAAATCGGGATGCATCTCAGTGAGAGAGTTGTTACAATCGTGGTGTCATCAATTATTATCCACCCCTATGAATATGTCGAATAAATTCCTACCCGTAGTTATTATTGTCGTGCTCGTACTTATTGTTGCTGGCGTAATGGTATTCTTACGTCCAGTCAAAGTGGACAACGTCATGAATGCACCTGCCGAGCCAACGCTCATGATGGAGTCAGAGACTCCCCAAGAAGGCTCCGAGCAGATGCCGCCCGCCGAAGATGAGAGTATGCAAAAAGACCAACAAGATGGCGTAATGATGGAGAAAGAAGTGGCGGACTCTCGATATATGCCCTATTCTGAAAGTGCATTCAGCGCGTCAAGTGATAAACGAAGAGTGCTCTTTTTCTACGCATCGTGGTGCCCCACATGCAGGCCAGCCGATGCCGAGTTTTCTGAAAAAGTCTCACAAATCCCTGAAGATGTGCAGCTTATTCGCGTGAACTATAACGACCCTGATACCGACGAAGATGAGAAGGCTCTCGCCGAGAAATACGGCATTACCTATCAGCATACGTACGTTCAGATAGACTCATTAGGTAAACAGGTTGCTAAATGGAATGGTGGCGCTCTTAACGAGCTATTAGCAAACATTAAATAATCCTATGATATTGCTTCTCGGTTTTGCCTTTCTGGCAGGTATAGTGACTATTTTATCGCCTTGCATTCTCCCCATCTTGCCTATTGTGCTCTCTACTTCGATTGGCACGGATAAAACGAGCCTTTCTCGACCGGTGGGAGTGGTGGCGGGGTTCATCGCGAGTTTCACGTTTTTTACCTTATTCTTATCGACGATCGTCCAGTTGAGCGGGATTCCTGCAGGCTCGTTGCGGTTTGTCTCTGTACTAATTATCGCAGGTTTGGGGATTTCGATGCTCATACCGCAATTTCAGCTACTCACTGAACGATTATTTTCAAAGCTTGCAAGTGCTATGCCGCGCACCCAGGCACAGCCTGGTTTTTGGGCAGGGGTGATAGTCGGGCTCTCTTTGGGGCTTCTGTGGACCCCGTGTGTCGGGCCCATTTTGGCATCAGTTATCTCTCTCGCTATAACCGGCACCGTGACGCTCGATGCATTTTTCATCACCTTCTCATATGCGCTAGGAACCGCTATTCCGATGTTTTTGATTATGTTGGGCGGCAGAAGTTTACTTAAAAAAGTTCCGTGGCTGATGGCGAACACGGGCAAAATCCAAAAAGCATTTGGTGTGCTCATGATTCTCACTGCGCTGGGGATATATACCAATGTAGATCGGAGATTTCAGACCTTTGTCATCGAGACGTTCCCCCAGTACGGAGTGGGTCTCACCAAGTTCGAAGATAACGCAATCGTGCAAAAAGAGCTGAGCAAACTTGCGGGAGAAAAAACGGACGAGTCAAACATAGGCAAGCCCATGTTCGACTTGCTCAACCCCAAAGGAGTGCGCGCGGCAGAGCTAATTCCTGGGGGCGAATGGTTTAATAGTGAGCCTCTGACGCTTGAGTCTTTGAGAGGGAAGGTGGTTATTATCGATTTCTGGACATACTCATGTATCAACTGTCAGCGAACACTGCCATACCTCCGAGACTGGTGGACTAAATACCAAGATAAAGGACTTGTTATCATCGGTGTTCATGCCCCAGAATTTGAATTTGAAAAAGATGCGGTAAATGTGAAGAAGGCAATAGCAGACTTTAAGTTGACCTATCCTATCGTGCAGGATAACGACTTCGCGACATGGCGCGCATACAATAATCGTTACTGGCCTGCGAAATATTTCATTGATAAAGAAGGGTACATTCGCTACACGCATTTTGGAGAGGGAGCGTACGACGAAAGCGAAGAAGTGATACAAGAGCTTCTCAAAGAGGCCGGTGCAACCGGGCTGGATACTCGTGTCAGCAACCCCGAATATCAAACGTATGGGAGGACTCCTGAGGTGTATTTGGGTTACGATCGCATTGAGTATTTAGCATCTCCCGAGCGAGTGCAAGAAAATAAAATAGGATTGTATACCTCACCCGATCAATTACCAAACGACCATTTTGGGTACGATGGAGAATTCATCGTTTCGAGTGAGTATGCGACGCCACAAAAAAATGCGAATCTTTTTGTGAACTTTGAATCGAAAGAAGTCTTTCTGGTGATGAACCCTCTCGCAGACGTCGCAAAAGTGAGAGTGTATGTCGATGGCCAGCAACAGTTTCTGGGAGAGGATGTGACCGATGGAGTAGTAACTGTTGACACGGACAGATTGTATAAACTGGTCAATCTCCCAAATCCTGGAAGACACTTATTGAGACTCGAATTCCTGGATAACAATGCCCAGATCTTTGCATTTACGTTTGGATAATTAGACCTGCTTTAGTTTTTTGATTGCCAAGAGTGCGGCTACCACCAAGATACCTGTTCCTATCAGGTAGGGAGATCGAATACCCAACGAACCATACAAGAAGGTGCCCGCTACTGGCCCTACAAGCCGAGCCATGCTCCCGACCGACTGGTTCATGCCAGCCACATTCCCTTGTTCGTCATCGGGAGTGAGCTTAGACATAAGGCCTGTGATTACTGGCCCCGCAATGCTGTTGCCGAATGCAAGGAAGGTAATGGCAATATACAGCCACACTATACTTCCGCTGTAAGCCGTTAGGAAGAGTGACAGTGCCATAGCAAGTAAAGCCAAAACTATTGCATGATGCTCCGGAAGCTTCTGTAGAATCTTTTTGAGAAAGAACATCTGGACAATGACGCCAACCAAACCTAAATATGCAAAAAGGAAGCCATTCATTTTCGCGGTGAGGTGAAGTGTGTGTTCAGTAAATAACGCAAACGTGCCCTGCATGAGAGAGAACGCAAACATCATGAGAAACGATACCGACAGAAGAAGTCCCACCGCAGGGTGAGTAAGTGCATCATAGAAATCTCGAATATTAAAAAGCACGAGAGGCTTCTTGGGCGCATTGGGGACTTCCTTCGGTGGCACACGCGACTCAGGCAAGTAGAAGTAGGTGAGAATAGTCGCGACGAGGGCAACCGCTCCTGCCACCAAGGCAGGTACTCCATATCCGTACACAGACAAGAGCCCCCCAACCGCTGGACCTATGATAAAGCCCAAGCTAAATGCAGCCATCATCATGCCCATACTTGCGGTTCTTTCTTCTTTTGAAGTAATGTCTGCGATATACGCCTGTGCGGTAGAGATATTGCCCCCCGATGCGCCGTCTATGATGCGGGAAAGAAAGAGCATAGGGAGTGACGTTGCGACACCCAACAAACCAAATGAGAGTGCAGTGCCACCAATAGAAAACAGTAAGATAGGTCGACGACCATATTTATCTGAAAGCTCACCGAGAATGGGTGCAGAAAGCAGCTGGAACAGCGAATACGCACCCATCAAAAGCCCAATAGTGAGAGGTCCTGCGTCGAAACTTTCGACATAGTAGGGGAGAAGAGGGAGAATAATGCCGAACCCCAACATGTTGATGAAGATTATGAGGAATATGATCCACATGCGTCGATCTTTCATGACGGTGCTCTGTTTGGAATTTGATGGTGGGGTGCTTTTCATAGAAAGGGTATTCTACCATTGTCGGATCCACTATACTATTACCGTATGAACACCTATTCCTGGTATCAACAACTCCTCAAGCCCTCGTGGGCGCCGCCTTCGTGGCTCTTTGGTCCTGTATGGTCGGTGCTATATCTTGTTATTGGCATCACCTACGGGACGGTGTTTTATAAAGTCGTGACAAAACAGCTTCCCGCGACTGTTGCTCTCCCCTTTATCCTGAACCTGATTTTTAACTTTGCGTTTACACCGATACAGTTTGGGTTGAAGAATAATGCGTTGGCGACGGTGGATATTTTACTCACGCTCATCACTCTCGTGTGGGTCATAGTCGCGATCTATCCGCATATCCGCTGGGTTGCACTTGCAAATATCCCGTACCTTGGGTGGGTGCTCTTTGCATCCGTATTGCAGATAACCATAACGTATTTGAATTGGAAATAAAATTTTATACAATACCCTATGAAATACATCCTCGGATTCATAACAGGTTTCATGTTCCTCGCAGTTATTGTTTTAGTACTATACGGACTCAATACCTACAAACTTATACCGAAAGAACAGGCCAATCCCACAGCGTTTCCAAACGCGCCTGGACAAACGAATTACAATGCGACTGTGACACCTGCCCTGTCTGTTTCACCTACTGTTATGATTCCAACTACCTCGCCTGCGAAGGATGGGTCGAGCAATAGCGTAGTCAAAATAACTGGTGCACTGGGGTACCCCTCGAGTTTTGTACCTGCCATGAAAGTATGTCTCTACGAATACACCGATCCGGAGATGATACAAGGGCCAAAATATTGCACCTTTACCAAAGACAATCAGATGACGTATGTGGTGTCAGGTGAGGTAAAACCAAGTAAATATGTCGTCTTCGCCTGGCCAGCAAGTGCAGAACAAGGAAGTGAATTGACCGGAAGCTACACACCTGCGGTTGCATGTGGATTGAATGTAGATTGCAAAGATCATGCTCCAATTCCATTGGATATGGTCACTGAAAAAACAATTTCGGGAATAGATATCCGTGACTGGTACGCAGAGCAAGGAACGTTCCCTCCTAAGCCTGTTGAGGATGGGACATTGTTGTAGCGCTGTTGCTTAATCTTCACTTGCAAATATTTGGCGCTCATGTACGATATTTGCATCTGGAACTTGTTGGTTCTTGCCAATCACTTCAGGATACAAAACTGCAAATTCTTAATTCCGCGTATGAGCGGGCTGCAAGGTCATCAGTAGGAAAACGTACGTTCGAAATGCCGACTAGATTGCCAGTCCAACAAGGAACGGTATTTGTAACTGACCGCAGACAAGAAAGAGCACACGGTCTGTATCATGCAAAACGCATCCTCTTAATTCGTGATGGTGATCCAAATATGACTGATGAATTGCGCCATGAAACCCTAACGCACCTGCTGGAAGAACAGGTTCGCATAGGAATGCTGCAGGCGATAAACAGAGTGGGTCTCTCGAGTGACCACTTTATGGGTGTCGATCGAGCTCCTAAACCGTTTGAGAAAGGATCGGGGCGAAAAGGAGTGAAAGGAGTAGACCTTATTTTGTCATACAACGAAAAGAAGGGTGTGAAAAAAATAAGGGAGCCAAAATGGGCATTTGACGTAAAATCATATAGGAAAAGGCCAAATCAAAGCGATTTTCGATACAATCCCATTACGGGCACCCATCCTTTCTGCATTTATGTGGGGGCAACTGGATAATTTCACCAGAGGGTAGATCAATGCACGATCTTATAATCGATTCGACCAAAGACAATCATCGTGCACAGATGTGTATAGAGTTTGTAGAACATAACTTGGTGCAATTAGGAGCTTATATGCTCCACGAGGTATCCAGTGCTATGAATATGTACATGTATATATCAGGTCGATATGGGCACCTCCGACAATGTTGTCCTGAGTGGAATAATGTTTTCCCAGCAGATCCTGAGCGTTATGATCAAGTTTTGGCTGATACGTACCAAATTCACGGGGCATTAAACGCAGCGGGGATTCACCCAATATGGGAGGTTGACGGCAGTCCAAATAAGCATAACGACCGGAAAAGGTTCCTCCCAACAACCCCTTTGCAGTAAATACGCAAGCTATACACCACCTCCTGGTATCGTTTTGACAATGGTGCTGACTTTTTAAAATCTGTCAGTTAGAATGAAGCCCTCAGATGAAAATCCATGAACTTACCTCATTAGTGAAAAAACGATACGAAGTAGTCTTCTTGATTATCGCAATACTGACCTATACCATCGTCCTAAGCTACTTCTCCATTGCACGACACAACACCTTCGCCTCAGGATATGATCTCGCCAACATGGACCAGACGATATGGAACTCACTCCATGGTCGATTTTTTGCATTCTCTCAGGGAGGTCAAGTTGTCACTCGGTTTACCACTCATGCAGATATCATTTTAGTTTTGCTCGCACCACTGTATGCAATCTGGAATGACGTACGAATGCTTCTTGTATTTCAATCGCTTATGCTCGCACTGGGTGCCATACCAACCTATCTTATCGCAAAGAACGTATTGAAAAACAAGTTGTCTGCGCTTTTTGTGGTGACGCTTTATCTGCTAAATCCTGGTATGCAATGGACAAATATTTATGATTTTCATGCAGTGTCTCTCGCTGTCCCACTACTCCTGCTTGTTTTTTATTTTGGCTACATCGGCAAATGGCGCTGGTATCTCATTGCGGCAATTTTTGCATCATTTACCAAAGAACAAGTGCCTCTCACGGTGGGAGGCATTGGTCTTATGCTTGCACTGGTGGGGAAGAGGAGAATGGTTGGCATAGCGACATTCGTGATCTGCGTTATCTTTTCACTGTTTTTGATGAAAGTGTTTATCCCCCATTTCAACACGCAGGGAGAGTACTTGTACTCTGCGTGGTATGCAAATTTCGTCGAGAGAATAGTCCAAAATCGACTGATAAATATCCCGTTTGATTTTCTCCGCAACTACATAATAACTCCAGAAGCATGGACATACTACAACTTGCTCCTGCGGCCATTTGCGCTGTTGCCACTCCTGGGGCTTCCCTTTTTGATCATATCTTCCCCCGATCTGCTCATCAACTTGGTGAGTGATCATGCCCAAATGCGCGCTATCACACTGCACTACGATACTGTACTCATCCCAGGTTTGGTCATCTCGACAACCTTTGGTCTCCGTTGGTATCAGATGTTGGTTAAGGTCCTGATTAAAAGACCAATGGTGAAGAATCTGTTCATCACGATACCAATGCTGGGCGCTCTCGCTGTCGCAATGCGTTTTAACTACCATTACAACCCTACACCCACCTCTCCTACCTGTTGGTGCAGAGCATATGAGGTAAGTGGCGAAGATCGAGAGTTTGAGAAAGTATTACAACAGATACCCGTCGATAAATCGGTCACGGCATCGCCAGAGATCCGACCACACATTACCCATCGCGAACACGCAGATACCATGCCCGATGCCACCAAATCTGCAGATTTTATCGCAATCATTGACCAAAATAGATTGCCCGGCGACTATAACCCCAAAGGGTTCGAGCTCGAATTGCTCAATGTGCTCAAAAATAGCCCAGATCATAGGCTTGTTTCTCACATTGGACACTTCTACTTGTACGAACGAAAATAATGAGAATATTTCCTGTATTATGGTCTTCCCCTTATGAAAAAATTCACGGTGCTCATCGTCTCAACTATTTTAGCGCTTATCTTAGGCTACTTTGCTTTTCGCTATGTTAGTTCAATCCCAGTTACGCATAACGTCTCATCTGTCTCTGCCATCACACCCACACCATCTCATCCCCTGAGTATCCTAGGAATGCGGGAAAGAAATTACCCTGGAAGCGAAATCATTACGGAACAAGTGCTCGATGCGGGGAGCAATTATGCACGCTCAATTGTCTCATATCAATCGGATGGATTGAAAATACTTGCGCTGCTCACCATTCCGAATGGCACAAAACCCCCAAACGGGTGGCCGGTGATCGTATTTAACCACGGATACATACCACCGGAGCAATACCGAACAACCGAACGCTATATTGCCTATGTCGATGCATTTGCGCGCAATGGATACATCGTGCTTAAACCTGATTATCGAGGTCATGGGGAATCAGAAGGTAGCCCCGAAGGCGCCTATTATGCACCTGCATATACCGTAGACGTTCTGAATGCACTATCGTCAATCAAAAAACACCCTGAAGCAAACCTTGATAGGGTAGGGATGTGGGGGCATTCGCTCGGGGGGAATATCACTCTTCGCAGCATTGTCGTGGAGCCCCAAGCTATAAAAGCCGCCGTGATTTGGGGTGGGGTGGTTGGCTCATATGACGATTTGGTAAGTCGTTGGCACAGAGCAGTGCCATATAGACCGTCCCCGCGTGAGCTTGCTCTCCGTAATTCATCAAGACAAAAAATTATTGAACAGTACGGATCTCCCTCAGCAAATCTTGAGTTTTGGAATTCAATTGACCCTACGGCACATATTGCCGATATCATGGCGCCTGTACAACTCCATCATGGGACAGCAGATGAGGAAGTGCCCTTGGATTTCTCTGAATCTCTGTATCGAAAATTGCAGGCTGCCGGAAAAACGGCCGAGCTTTTTGCGTATGAAGGTGCCGACCACAACATATCTGACCCATCATTCACCACTGCAATGAACCGGTCACTTGAGTTTTTTGATACGTATTTGAAGTGATGGTCAAGTGCTACAATACACCTATGCAGAATGAATTCATTCTCAATCGTAAACATCAGAAAATATCTGTTCACATTGAGAGATCAAACCCAGAACTTGGCTTAGTGTTTGTTATGCATGGGCTTGGAGGATATAAAGAGCAACCACATATCCGGGCAATCACAGAAGTATTTCGAGAGAATAGCTTTGCGACAGTTTCCTTCGATACCACAAATTCGATAGGAGAGAGTGATGGGAAATTTGAAGATGCGACCACAACAAACTACTATGAAGATCTGGAGGATGTGATCGCCTGGTCTCACAACCAACCTTGGTACCAGGAACCATTTGTCCTTGCAGGACACAGTCTTGGTGGTTTGTGTATCGCGCTATATGTAGAAAAATATCCCAGAAAAGTACGGGCTCTCGTTCCCATCTCACCCGTTGTATCGGGATCTTTGACCGTCGAGGCACATAAACGATTTGAGCCCGAAGATTATGCAACATGGGAGAGAACAGGTTGGCAGGTGAAAGAAAGTGGTTCAAGACCGGGGCTTATCAAACGATTGCCATGGTCTCATATTGTGGACCGTCTGCGATACGATCTACTGCCACAGGCGGGCCAGATCACCATGCCTGTCTTAACTATCGTCGGGGAAAAAGACACCTCGATACCCCCTGACCATGTGCAGATGCTGTTTAATTCTGTTACCGGGCCGAAAGAGATGCATGTGGTCCAAAACGCACCTCATACATTCCGCGACCCAAAGCATTTAGAAGAAATACAAGGAATCATCGGCGCATGGATAGAAAAATATTTGAGGAATTCAACATAAAACGACAATGATGAGATGGTACAATGTTTTCCATACAGGGAGGTAAAAACTATGTCAAAACACGGAAAATGCTGTAATTGTTTCTTATGCACTTTGCTCAAAAAGATCGGTGTCATGAAAAAATGTGATGATGCATCGTGTGAAAGTGGCCATTGCGGAGCAGATTGTTGTAAGGAAGAATCAAAATAAACATAGACGCAATCACATGGTATGATTATCAATCTTTACTAAGATTGTATTTTTAATATGTCAGATGTAACTATCAAATTCTATGGCGCTGGTTGGTGTGGTGATTGTGTACGGTCAAAAAAGCTTTTGGACGAGCACAATATTTCCTATGAATATTTTGACACCGATGCCAAGCCCGAATACGCCCAAGCAGTAGAAAAAATAAACAAAGGTCAACGACGGATCCCTACCATCGTATTCTCCGATGGAGTAATTCTCGTGGA
>JAGOLU010000025.1 GCA_017993865.1 Candidatus Woesebacteria bacterium | reverse complement strand
TTCATATAGCATCATATATTGTCATTGAATGAAGATGGAGATTTTAGCGTAGATGTGTATTTAAATCAACTGAAGTACTGTTGTGTATTACTCTGCCAGGGACTGGGCGTTAGCTTGAAAAACTAGCCTGTCTTATATATAGTATCCATATCTGAAGAACAATAGTTTTCATCTTCACATCATTACTGCCATAAGTCTTTCTGGTTTTCTGCCCCCTCAAGATATCACACATACAAGGATTAGAATTTCGAACAAACAACCATATAGGTCACAAATATATTGAACAGAAAGTATCACACTCTTCTACTCAGGATGAGAGGAGAGGTCGTCAATCCGAGAACAATTTTATGGCTGCTCTTACGGCCCACACTGGCCATGAGCAACTTGTGCGCGTATTCAGCCAAGTATGGCTAACAAAAAAGTGGGGAGGTGCAGACAGGTGCGGGGTCAACCAAGAAGTGGCGAATACGCTCGTCTGATTCGTGCCTCCGGCAATGTACCTTTCCAAATCAAAAGCTCATGGTGTGGGGTTGACAACTTTCTTTATGAAAAAGACAGTCTGTCAGACCGGAAACGTGGTTCGCAAACCAAAGTCATCGTGGTTAATGCACAGCTTCCACGAAATGATATTCTTCTTCAGTTCGCTACATCACTGGTTGATTTTGCAGGACTCATTCCAGATCCCCGAGATATAAGAGTGCAGGATCTTCTCGGGCGGTGTTTTCATGATGAAATTGCAGACGCCGCATTAAAAAAGATGGCAAGTGTGTCAACTTGGCAGAGAGAGGCTGATCCTATCTTAAGTAATAGAGTGGCGCAGATATCAAGGAGTGGTACGATATTCTCAAGGAGAAGGAATGGCTAAAAGGGTGCGTTGGTACTCACACTATATTGATCTTATCCATTTCAATTTGTAAGACGGGGGAGTTTTAGATATAGTTAGCACCATATCTATGCACTTCAATACCCTTTTTAACCCTGCCTCCATCGCCGTCGTTGGGGCCTCAACACGTGAAGGATCAGTGAGTAACGATGTCATTCGCAATCTTCATAAACAAGGATATAAAGGGCATATTTACCCCATAAACCCAAAAGGGGAGCCTATCCTTGGTCTCACCACCTTTACATCATTACAAGAAATCGGTAAACCTGTTGACCTCGCTGTTATTATCATCCCTGCCAAAGGAGTGCCTAATGTGATGCGAGAGATAGTGAATATAGGCACAAAAGCAGTGGTGGTTATCTCTGCAGGGTTTAAGGAGGCAGGACACGAAGGCGCGCTGCTCGAGGAAGAGATCGCCAAAATAGCAAACGAGAATGATATTACGCTCGTGGGCCCGAACTGCCTTGGCATTATTAACCCTCACCACAACCTCAATATCTCGTTCGCCAAGGCCGCCGCTTTGCCGGGGAATGTCGCCTTTATCTCACAAAGTGGTGCTTTATGCTCATCAGTACTCGATTACGCAGAAGAATATGGGATTGGGTTTTCTAAATTTGCCAGTGTGGGGAATAAAGCATGTCTTGATGAAGTTGATCTGTTAGAAGGTCTTGCAGAGGATCCTGATACAAAAGTTATTCTTATGTATATTGAGGGGCTAGCCGATGCACAGCGTTTTATTTCTCGCGTTCGGAAAGTAACTCTCAGTGATAATCCAAAACCTATCATTGCCCTTAAGGCGGGTAGAACATCTGATGGAGCCTCCGCTTCAGCCTCCCATACAGGTGCGCTCGCCGGCAACGATGAGGCATTCAATGCGCTTTTCAAACAAGCAGGAGTGATTCGGGTAAGCACAGTAGAAGACTTGTTTATATATGCAGCGGCATTTGCACATAATGAAAAATTGGAAGGAAATCAGATTGCAGTAGTTTCGAATGCAGGTGGACCAGGAGTACTCGTGACCGATGAGCTTGTCATGCGCGGGCTCAAGATCGCGCGTTTTGCACCAGAAACAACAGAGCTGCTAAAAAATTCGCTTCCTGTAGCTGCCAATATCCACAACCCTGTAGATGTGTTGGGTGATGCCAAATCTGACAGATACAAAATGGCGCTCGAAGCTATCATTAATGACCCCAATGTAGATGGAGTGATTGTCGTGCTCACGCCCCAATCGATGACCGATGTAAACGAGGTTGCTATTGTGCTGGGGAATATCAAAATCATGACCAAAAAACCAATAGTCGCATCGTTTATGGGTTCGCAAAGCACAAGAGAAGGGGAGGGAATACTGCTCAGGCACAACGTAGCGAACATTCTCTTCCCGGAATCGGCGGCCCGAGCCATGACAGAACTATATCATTTTTACAACCACCAGAAAGATACCAAAGATCTACCACAATCTCCCCTCGAGGATGTCGATAAGACTTTCGTGTCCAACCTGCTCACACGTTTGAAGGCTGCGGGTCAGACACATATCCCCGAGGCGATCGCACTTCAGATATTAGACGCATACAAACTACCCCTCCAAAAACACACCATTGTTCGTTCTCGCCAAGAGTTAGAAAACCAACGCCAAACGATCACTTACCCAGTAGCAATGAAAATAGTCTCAAAAGATATCGTACATAAAACAGATGTAGGGGGAATAATTCTTGACGTTGTGTCTGAGAATATGCTCGCATCTTATGATCACATGATGCAAACTGTTGCTCAACGCGCCCCAACCGCACAACTTGAGGGCGTGCTTCTGGTTGAGATGGCGCCAAAAAATGGATTCGAGTTTGTGGTCGGAGTAAACAAAGATCCATCCCTTGGACATCTTGTTATGTTTGGGCTCGGAGGTGTTTTTGTAGAAATACTGAAAGATGTTGCTTTTCGACTTGCGCCAGTGACGGCACACGATGTTCATGAGATGCTGCAAGAAATTAAATCATCTAAGTTGCTCGCTGGTGTGCGTGGTATGCCTGCGCTCGATACAGGCAGTATTGTTGATTGTGTGCTCAGGATTTCTCAACTCGTGCAAGATTTCCCCCAAATTAAAGAGCTTGATATTAACCCCCTACTGGTTTTACCAAAAGGCCGGGGAGTGCGTGTGCTTGATGCAAGAATCATTATTTCTTAAGGCGAGATGCAAGATTGCTGCTTTGATATCTGATAATCAATGATATAATAACTCCATGACTACCCAAAAGTATTATTATTTTTACTTTACCTGCCGAAAGGCGGAATGGGTAGCTATGGCATAAAACCATACCTTTAGAAACACACCCAATCCGCCGAAAGGCGGATTTTTTTATTGTCAAAAATGAGCACACTAGTCATTGGATCTGGACTCGCAGGCTTGATAACTGTGATACACACGAAAACCGGGAAACCTGGTGAAGACGTTCTCATGGTTGAAAAGCCTTTCCCTGAAGGCAATACCTTAATCGCTGGTCAGCGCATTCGTGCGGGTGTTGCGGGAAAACGAATTATGCCAGTCGATGAAATCATGAGTCTACTTACGAGACGAAATAATGGAAAGATAACCAGACAGATGGGTGTGTTTGCAGAAACCCTTATTAGAGAAATCTCTTACTGGCATAAATGTGAGGTTCCTCATTCTGATAATCCTTTATGGTTTGGGCCGCAATGGGGAAAGCCAGAATTACATGGAGTATCTAAATCACATTCCCTTATTGAATGGTTCAGGAATAAGGCCTCTGATCTCGGAGTTATTTTCCGAAGCCTAGAGGTTATTAAGCTATACAGAGAGGATTCTCTAATAACGGGGGTCTTGGCTAAAGATGCAAACTCAAAATTGTTCGTATTAAAAGCAGATAACTATGTGCTCGCAGGTGGGAGCTCAACGGGTCTTCTTTTTGAATCTACAAATAGAGTCATTCACTATCCGCCACAATTACTCGCACACGACGTAGGCATACCGCTCTCGGGAAGCACAGTCACCATGACTCATCCATTTGGCTTCTGCTCCAGGGATCTTCGCTCTATTCCAGGTTGCTATGAAACAGATGCTATCGCTCAACATCAGGTATACGACACCAACGAAAATAGATTATATGACGTCGAAGACCTACTACAAAGACACAAAGCCCACTACCATTTTCCTAAGATATCATCTGATTTCTGGAAAATAGGAGGGAACATATCATTGGTGTCTTCAGATAAGACAGTAAAGAAAACTCGGGTTTCAGTACATTACAACCAATTAGGAATTCAAACTACTGATGGTGTCTGTGTAAATAATATAAACAACCTGTACGCTGTTGGAGACGCATCAGGTTTAAATTATTGGACAAACCACACAGAAAGATTTCCGGGATTCGCTATCGGGAATTGCCTTGTTTCTGGCCGAATGTGTGCAAACGCTATCTACGCAAAATCAAGGAAATCGAACCCTATTCTATTAGACGTCACGGTAAATCAAAGCAACGATGCTA
This sequence comes from Candidatus Woesebacteria bacterium, assembly GCA_017993865.1. Lineage (GTDB taxonomy): Bacteria > Patescibacteriota > Microgenomatia > UBA1406 > GWC2-37-13 > JAGOLU01. The sequence goes on along the minus strand of JAGOLU010000025.1, from coordinate 5,781 downwards.
GTTGTAATTTGAACTCTCATATCCTGCACAAACTGAGGCGAGTTAACGCCGAACATATACTCAACATACTATTGCTTGAGAACAACAGCAAAACGTACAGCACAAAATGGGAGCAAGAGATGACAACTGCTTGTCATTCGAAAAGCATACAAGATATGAGCATATTATTTTGAGTCTTAGCAAAGCTATTGCTCGTGCACACTATAGACACACGAAGGGCGAGGTTGAACCCATTACTATTTAACTATTCCTATGAATACAGGGCACAATGGCTTGACAGAATTGCGGAATCATATTGATGAGGTTGATGAGCAGATCGTTCGATTATTAGCTAAACGATTCGTGCTCACCAGAAAAGTGGGGAGATTTAAAAAACGCATGGATCTCAAACCAGTCGATCTAGAGAGAGAGCGTGTTCAAGCCCAAAGGTTGGCAAAACTGTCAAAAATGAACAGACTTAATGCTGCTTTAACCCTCTCGATCTATCGACTAATCATTGAAGAAGTGGTGACAAGCCATAAAATGCTTCGGAAAAAATCTAATAATAAATTTCATAAAAGTTGATATATGACTGTAACACCAAATAACGCCAGTTGCATGATCGTTGCCGGGCCATGTTCGGTGGATGCTAATAACCTGCATGAAATCTTGGAGATTGCGCGCATGACCGTATCGAGTACGACGGGTGTAAAACAACGCGCAATTGCCGGAACCAGGGTGGTAGGCATGAAATCTCGAACAGAACTCTCCGCTGATGGGAAAGGAATGGGGATGGATTATGAGGTATACAAAGAGAATCTGAGGAGACTCATTGCGGGTAAGTCAATAAGCACTTTTGCATTGCCTCCAAGTGCCAAATATGCTATCGATATATTCGAAAAGACAAAGTTGCTTATAGCGACGGAGGTTTGTTCACCTATTTTACAGCTGACACCCCTCTCAGGTAGAATTCCGAAGCAAAAGATGTTGCCATGGAATCCCGCAGTAGACCAGCTTGGTTGGCCACTTCATGAAATGGCATCAATCGCACGCCAGAACGACTGGCATATCGGTATTAAAAACGGGAAGTGGCTCGGTGAAAGTATTGTTTCTGCAGAAAGCCCTGCTCACAGCGGTAAGACACCTCTTGAAAAGGTATGGAGCGGTTTGGGGACGTATACGCAGATGGCGAGCACAGATATATTCATGATTCAACGGGGGATCGAGATTGCCGTGAAAGGAGATTTCCGTAGTATTCCCATTCATTCAACTGCTAAACGAATCAAGCGTTCGACCCATCATCAAATGCTCTTTGATCCATCACACAGCCTCGGACCAAAGATGCGCATGCAAATTGTTGCTGCAACCATTGATGCCATGAGAATGAAAATGGATGATGGATCGTATTTGTACGACGGTGCGCTTATCGAAGTGGGTACATCACTAACAGATACTAAGCAACATATTAACTTGCAAGAACTGCAAGACATGTGCGATGAAATCGCCAGGTTCAGGGATCTTGTTGAGCCGTAACACAGCACTCGAGATTCATATTATTATTTCGTATTTTCACCTATGTCAATAATCACACATATAGGAAAGCCGGGATCGTTTAGTCATGCTGCAGCGCGTATGCAGTACGGAGCTGATCACACATATATAGGGTGTAGTTCGTTTGAGGAAGTCTTCTGTACTGTCGCAGAAGGAAATGCAGAGATAGGAGTAATTCCTCTCGAGAATAGTCTCGCTGGCTCAATTTATGAGAATTATGACCTTTTTGACAAGTATTTTTTGCATATTACTGCAGAGCAGTATTTAAAAGTTGAGCACTTTCTTTTGTGTAAAAGAAGTGGGGACCCTGCAAGTGATCGCTTGCAGCAACTACAAACAGTGTATTCTCACCCAAAGGCGCTTGAGCAGTGCAAACAATTCTTCAACTCTCATCCGTGGATGAAGCCAACGGTTTCGAAAGATACCGCAACTGCGGCATTTGAGGTGGCGTCTTCCGACGACTTCGGCATCGCTGCAATTGGGAGTCTTGAATCAGCCCATTTGTATCGTTTGCAGGTGTTAAAACGCAATGTCGAGGATGATCGACACAACTACACCAGGTTCGTTTACATCTCAAAGCAAAAGGAGAGCATGTCAAGCGCCACCAAGTGCTCGCTTCAATTCGAGGTAAAACACGAACCTGGTAGTCTGGTAATGGTACTCAATGTATTGAAAGACCGCGGACTAAATATGACAAAAATTGAGTCCCGTCCGATTCATGGAAAGCCATTTGAGTATCGATTCTATATGGATTTCGAATTCGACTCATCAACATATGATGTACACAAAGATATACTAGAAAAACTTAAAGATAGTACCCATGCAATCAAACTGTTGGGCTTGTATGCTTCAGCTAAAATAACAATTTAGGAGAGAATATATGAAAAATCTAACCGTTATGCGCAAACAAATCGACAGGGTGGATACAAAGATTGTGGGGTTGTTAGACCAAAGAATGTCTTTGACACGTGACGTTGCTATGGCTAAAAATAGCGAATTGAATACGTCGTTCACTGATGAAAAGCGAGAAGAAGCTGTCTTGGCCCGTCTTCAAAGTCTCACTAATAACCTTGTATTACAAGATGCTATAGCCGACGTTTATCAGACACTCTTTCATACGTCAAAATCAATTCGTCATTTAGCACATGAGACAGAGAATCCTTTTAGCACCATTGGCATAATCGGGGATGGTCTTATTGGTAGATCAATAGCAAAAACGATGCTGTATAAAGGGAAGGGTTCTGTTGTGGTCACACTATTTGGTCGCGAATGGACACCGGCCAGAGTAGGGGAATGTGACCTTATAATCATTGCATCACCCATCAATACGGTGGTTGATATTGCGCGTTCGTTATATACACATAGTAGTCTCCTTAAGCCTGGGGTAGTGGTGATTGATGTAGCTAGTGTCAAAATGCGCATTTCAAATGAGTTCGCAACGTTAAACGATGCTAATGATGTTGCCGCGCCTGTGTTCGTGCCTACTCATCCGATGGGGGGGAGAAAAGAGCGAGGAGCAAAGTATGCACGATCGACGTTGTTCGCTGGGAGACCTTGGGTAGTGACTCCCACTGGTAATTCACCTGATAGGGTGACGGAGCGCGTGTCTCAATTTGTTCGCTATTGTGGATCAGAACCGATACTCATGGAAGCGAAAAAACATGACGGGCTTATTACCTATGTTTCCCATTTCCCAGGGTTCCTATCTAAATCGCTATTGGAGTTTGTGTCAAATAGCGCTGAGGAGAGCCTGCAACTTGCAGGCTCGGGTTTTGAAATGATGACTAAAATTGGAAGGACCACCAATACGAGAATGCGGTCTCAGATTGTGCAAAACAACACGAGAAATATTCAGAGGGTTCTACGAGAGTTTATAAAATACATCCAAAAGAATGGGTAGGCTTATGAGTGAAAGAGGTTGGCATGATACAATCGTTGGGCGTTGTCTAAATTAAAATCATTACCGCTCGTGGCCCTATCTGCGTTATTTGGCGCCACTGTCCCTTCGATCTCAAAAATCGCACTCGAGGTGGTGAGCCCAATTGAAGCGCTTTTTATTCGGGTGTTTCTGTCGTCCGTTCTTTTTGTGGGTCTGTTTGTAATTATCCGCAAGCCATATTCATTTTCGATATTGCAAAAAACATGGAAATTCTCACTTCTCCTTTTGATAAATTTCGTGTGCATGATCGTATCGTTGAAATATATTCCCACTGCGCTCATCCCCGTGATTTACGCAACGGTGCCTGTTATTACCGTGATACTAAACAAAATATTACATACTGAAGAAAAAGTAAGTCTAGAAAGAATAATAGGCATACTCTTAGGATTTGCGGGTGTGTTCTTGGCCACGGTGAGCCGTGGACTTTCTGCGGTAACCATGGGAGTTGTGTTCGGGGTAGCATGTATTCTCGCTGGTTCGGTTGCGTTCTCTCTGTATACCATCATCAGTAAGAAATACCAACGAAGTATTCACCCGCTTCATCTTACTTTCAGTGCAACCCTGGTTGCGACAATATTTCTATTGCCTGTTGTAGGGCTAAATTTCATCTTTGCTCCACAAACATTGCAATTCACTCTGCGTCACTCATCTGCACTTCTCGCTACCGGACTCATCGGCACAGTGTTGTTTTATTCGATTTACCAATACGCCATTAAACATTCCGATGCAGTTACCGCATCGCTATTCACGTATATCCAGCCCCTCTTCGCGGTAGCGCTCTCAGTTGTTTTGTTAGGAGAAACGGTGAACATGATGTTTGTAATGGGCACAATGACAACTCTATTTGGCGCATATCTTGCGACCAACAAAAAAGTTACTTCTTCTCAAAATATAGCGTCACCGTTGAGGTAATCGTTTGTTGACCTGGTTGTAGATCAGCAGATCCACCGCCGCCCCCCATCACACTCTTCAATTCATACATTGGGTAAATGGGGTTTGCATCAGATGATTCCACCACATTGGTCACGCGTCCGAGTTTAATTCCAAGTTGAGAGGCGAGTTTACGAGCTTGTTCACGCGCATTCTCGATTGCTTTTGTACGGGCCTGCTCACGATATTTTTCGGGGCTTTCTATATTAAATCTTGTATTATAAATGTCAGTTGCTCCTGCAGCAGTTGCGGCCTGTGCAACTTCCCCAAGTGAGCTCGCTTTCTGCACTTTGATTGATAGCTGCGCACTTGCATTGTACCCCTGAATGGTGCCCGAGCTGTTGTTTGAATAATCATAGTTTGGGTTCACTGAATAGTTTGTTGTTTTGATATCTTCTGCGCCGATACCAAACTCTTTCATCTTCTCTACGAGTTGATTGTTTATTTTTGCAACTTGATTTTGCGCCTCTTCTGCAGAGACGGCTTTGTTTATGGTGATACCAATATCAACATATCCTGTGTCGGGTACTACTTCGATCTTCCCTTCGCCCACGACTGAGAAATCTGCACTCGAACCTGTGGTCATGGTGATATGCATGGGCAAACTAAGGCCTGAAAGCTGGACAATGAGCAAAGTAACAAGGGTGATAACGGGTATAAGTACAAAATAGAGACCTTTCATATGAAATATGACTAATGTGTAAAGGTGATAGTTGTCACTATATCAATCCAGATGACATGAGTCAATCCTCTGTTAACCAATGTTATTGTGTAGATTTTTTGTATATCCTCATCACCGGGTGGTCGAAGACCGTAGATGTTTCTTCGGCAGGCTCGTCGGGAGACTCGAAAATTGTTTCCTCGAAGAGTTGAATCCTCGGATAGGAGGTAAATACTGCGACCTGCGTAAACCCTGATTTACCGGAGAACAAGTCTTCATAATAACTCTTCAGCACTGGGTACGTGCGAGCTAGGTATGCGCATTTCTCCTTTGAGTGGCGGGTGGTGGTTATTTTGCCTGTCAGATCAACGCAGGTGTGATTATAAAACACGCGCCGAGACGGCACAAAAATGTAGTCTGCCTGTGCTATGGCGTCTTTCAGATTAGATTGTAGTGCTTGATCCACATCCACCTCATACGAATTAAAAGATAAGTATTGGATATTGAACCCATCGGGGATTTGTCCTTTGTTGCGCACATCAGGAATAGGTATGTCTATAACATTCGCCGTCTCTGACAGCACGTATGACCCTGATGGGATGTGTGTGTAGACCCATTCAGACGCCACAAAGCGTACATCACGTTTTGTGTAGATAGATAGAAACATCACTCCGGGCACCACGCAACTCAGCAATAACGCTATACCTATGAGGGAGGATAC
>JAGOLU010000116.1 GCA_017993865.1 Candidatus Woesebacteria bacterium | reverse complement strand
TGCCTGGATAAACAAGGCCTTCAATGCGAAGGCTCTTCTTGAAAATGCATCTTGCATAATCTGCACGGCGTGCGACTTCCGACGTCCGTCCATGAAATATGCTAATCGTGGATACAGGAACGCATTGCTTGAGGTGGGTCACTCGATACAGAACACCTACTTATACTGTGCTGAGCACGACATTGGTATTGTCGAATACGTCGGCTTCAATGAGAAATCTCTATCTGATATGTTGGGATTGCATTTCCCCAACGAATCTGTCATATCTACAACAGTAATCGGATACGCTGATGAGAATTCTAACCAGACTCAGACAGATGACCAGGTATGCAATGAGTCTGCTCGTAGTCTCCGGTTGAAATTAGTCGGTGCCGGAAAGCCTATCGAAAAGATCGTATTTTGGGATCCTGAAGCAAGTGGCTACAGGATGCCACGATGGATTGCGATGTGCTCATATCGTCCACCATATGCCTCCGCGAGCGCATCAATGCGCAAGAGGTGTAGTTCGTTTGCAACGGGCTTAACCACCAGCGAAGCAACCATTAAGTGTTTAGCTGAAGGTTATGAACGATTCGCTTGGGACCACTATAGGTCTGATATCATCGAGTCTGCAAAAGACTTAAGAGAACCGTACTTAGATCCAAATACAGTGGTTCCTTACGAAACTGCTCAGTATGGATTCCTAAAGGACATAGTTCCGTTTGATCCATTAAAAAAGATCGGATGGATATCGGGAGTCAAACTCAACACTGGGGATACTATCTGGGTTCCTGCCGAGCTCGTTTTTAACCCACCAAAGAAACCAGTTGGCCGATCGGATTTCTGCTTACGCGCCAATTCGAATGGTATCGCGGCTCATTTTGATCGGAATCTGGCAACGGAATCCGCGCTTTATGAGCTTATAGAACGCGATGCGTTCTGTGTCATGTGGTATTCGCAATCGTCGCCGAAGATGGTATCCGAACACGCTCTACCAGCCATCATCATTGATCGGATGCATGCATGGCAAAAGATCGGATATTACGTATCAGTCATGGATATCACATTGGACGGACCTCCTGTTGCTCTCGTTGTTATTTGGTCAAACAAACTTGCGCCGGCAGTTATAAGTGGTGCAGGATGTAGATCAAATTTCACTGAGGCTCTTTACAGGGCGTTTGATGAAGCTGAGTTCATGGCTGTCACGTGGCATGGAAGGAGATTGCGTAAGGGAATGTCTTTTCATGATATCCACAGCCCAGATGACCATGGTCTGTACTACTCTGATCCCAAGAACTTCAAGCATGTATCTTGGTTGTTCAAAGGCGAATATGTTCGAAGAGTGGCAAAAAGTCGAGGATTAGAGCCTAGAAAGCTCGATCCTATTGTGGTTGACATCACACCTTTGGATTACAAGTGCGATCTGTCCGTAGTGAAAGTCCTATCACAGCATTTGATGCCAATAGGTTTCGGATATGGATACGAGCACTATGGACACTCTCGGTTGAGAGTGTTAGGATTAGATTGGAAAATCAAGTACCCATCAATACCGCATTTCTTCGCCTGAAGTGGGTGTGGGGGTACTGTAACAGCGCGAAAGGTCATATGAAGAACCGTAAGTTGAAAATCAAGGTCCAGGTCAAACCGTACGAAGGCACCAAGCTGTCCTCGATCTACGCTTGTCGTAGTGGTGGCGCTTGTCCCGGCGGTGGCTCCTGTGGCGGCAGGTAAAAGCCGAGAGCATCTTATGCTCCACGATCTCTGCGCTGGTTTTTCCGGCGCAGAGATTTTTAATATGTTGTATACTATTAATAATATGAAAAACGATATCTGCAAAAATGGAAATATTCATCTTATCGGAATTCAAAAAGAATTCAGAACTAGAGTGGAAGAAGCGATAAGAAAGGGGCTCGATGGTGCTTCAGCACTTTTGACGTACAATGATGTCGTTGATATTGCGGTTTTCGATTCTGAAGAATGGGATATACATAGCAAGTTGAATTTATCTGCTCACGCCCGAGTTTATTATATAGACATCAAAATCTGTTTTTATAAAAATGGTTTGGATTTAGATTATTTATTTAATGTTGATTTGCCAGCAACAATTTATCACGAACTTTCTCATGTTGTTCGGGCAAATACTATTGGATATGCTGAAAATCTTTTACAGGATATCATTGATGAGGGTATAGCGTGTTATGTCGAAGAATATTCTGGACTTGCACCTAAGCAGCCATATGTAAGACCTATTCGTGATGAGGAAAAGTATATCGAAGACGCTTCTAAACACTTTCAAGTTAAGCTATCATCAGATTTACATTCGAAATGGTTTTATGGTTCTGGTAATTTGCCAGAATGGATTGGCTACAGAATTGGTTATCTAATGGTAAAAAAATATATTGAAGCCAATAAAATAGGTATTGATCAACTTGTAAGAAGTAAAGCTGAAATTATTGCTAAGTTTTAGGATTATTACATCCATTTCTTTATTATTGATTCACCATCTCTTCTCGTTAGATGTTATAATATAACCATATCATAACAATATTATATTTATGAACAATTCTACTGCACAACAGGATCTCAATAATTTAAAACTGAGAATTGAACAAGAACATCGCGAATTGGAGTCTGCAAAACAAGAGCATAATAGAAAACAGGTAGACGCAGATAGAAAGAAAGTTGATTTTGAGCGTAAACAAGCCGAAGCTGATCGTGCAAAAAAGAGCTATGAAGAAAGTAAAGCTGAAGCTGACAAAGTTTTGGCAGAAGTTCAAAGACTTGAACAACAAAGACAACAATATCAAGCCGAATTTGATTCTATGCAACGCAACTTGGC
>JAGOLU010000024.1 GCA_017993865.1 Candidatus Woesebacteria bacterium | reverse complement strand
AAGCGCATGGGACTGAGTCTTAAATCTGTAATAGCAGAAGGTAACGCTATTCAGCTTTTAGATAACGCCAATCTTTCCTCAGGCGGAGAAGGGGATGATGTCACACATATTCTCCATTCAGATTACCAAACAGTAGCCATCAAGCTTGCGCGGGATATGGGCCTCACCTTTTGTGGGGTTGATATTATGACCCCCAATCCTATTGATAAAATGGTTAACAAATACTGTGTTATAGAACTGAATGCAGCCCCCGGTCTAGATTATTATGCTGAAGGTGGCGAGGTCCAGAAGGGCGTAGTCAAAAATCTGTATCGAAAGATGCTTACTCACATGATCCGAGCATAGAATCACTTTTAAACCAAAAACTTGCTATCATGTCGTCATGAGCAGAGAGATAAATAAACATCCCAAAGTTGTCGTTGTGCTCCCCGCATATAACGCTGCCAAAACTCTAGAGAAAACGGTTGCCGATATTCCCAAAGACGTAGTTGATACAATTTTGTTGGTAGATGATCGTAGTACTGATAAAACGCTTTCGATTGCAAAAGAACTCAATCTCACTGTCGAAGAACATGATAAAAATTTGGGATATGGTGGGAATCAGAAAACATGCTACACACTCGCCCTCCAGCAAGGAGCCGATATTATTATCATGCTTCACCCGGACTACCAATACGATCCCAAGCTGATTCGATATTTTGTCAGTTTTATTCGTGATGGTTATTTTGACGTGATGCTAGGGTCTAGAATCCGCAGCAGAAAAGAGGCAATAGCGGGTGGTATGCCGATCTACAAATATTACGCAAACCGCATTTTGACGCTTATCGAGAATTTTGCGGCCGGATACAATTTATCTGAGTGGCACACAGGTATGCGCGCATACAAGCGAGATGTTCTGGAAAGAATTGATTTCATGAACTATTCCAATGACTTCGTGTTCGATACTCAAGTCCTCTTCCGGATTATTGCGGAAGGATATCGAGTAGGGGAGATTCCAGTGCCTGTTCGATATTCCCCCGAAGCTTCTAGTATTAACTTCTTACGAAGTGTGCGGTATGGGATGCATACGTTGTGGATTGCCATAACCTATTGGATAACTAAAAAAAGCTAAGATATTCTCTATGAGATTTACACTTCCACATTGTTTTCGTTTATCACCACATAACGTGCGAAGGTACTTTACTATCCTATCTTTACTAGGGGTCTTTGTATTACTTATAATTCTACGCAGCAACAGCATTCACACCCCCTTCGAGCGGGATGAAGGAGAGTATGCATACTCAGCGCGATTATTGTTGCGAGGTGACGTTCCATTTACAGAGTCATTCCTTCAGAAACCTCCTCCAATCATTTTTACCTATGCCATAGGTCAACTATTTGACCCAAATGGCGTAGCCGCGCCACGAGTACTTGCGATGCTATTTTTGTTGGGAACCATATATTTGGTTGGATATATTGGGTACAAAGAGTTTGGGTTGCTCGTCGGCATTGCGAGTATGTGGATTGTTGTACCAATGGTATCTTTTCCGTATCTTACTGCTCTTGCTGCGAATACGGAAGTATTTATGCTTCTTCCGCTCACTGCGACAGTCGCTCTTTACGTGAAGATGAAGTCACAAGAGTCAACTCCATACTATCAACACATTCTTGTAGGATTTCTCAGTACAATCGCGATTCTCTATAAACCAATAGCAGTATTTCCACTCATTTTCTTATTCGGTGTTTGGGTCGTTAACATTTGGAAACGTCATCATAATCGCAACAAACTACTTTTCGTTCTCTCTTTTTGGTGTATTGGTTGCGTGATTTCCTCCACTGTGTTTCTCGGATACTTTCTGCTACGGGGAGCAGGGCCCTATATGTGGGATTCCATTGTAGATTTTAATAGTCATTACGTCACTTTTTTCGGGTTAGGATTCACCTATCTGCTTCGACGTTTCTCACAATTCGCGACTACATGGACTCCACTCATCTTTCTGCTAGTTTGGGCACTAGTTCGAGAGTCAAAGAAATTATGGTTGTACTTTGGTCTATTTATTACTTCACTCCTTGGCATATTTCAAACCCCCATCGGACATTACTACCTTATGCTTATGCCATTTTGGGCGCTTATTACAGCGTACGCTATCTATTCTCTCGCTTCATATATTGATAATCAAGCTAAGTTGTTTTTCACGTTTCTTTTCACAGCAATTGTGGTGGTGTATATGCTCTTGGGTGTACGAGAGCAATTCACCATGACATCCGCAGAGATTGGGCAATGGGTGTACGGACGAACAAGTCCATTTGCTGAGTCATTGGTGGTAGGGAAAAAGCTCAACGAGCTAACGAATCCAACAGACTCTGTATTCGTTGCCGGTTCAGAACCGCAAATTTTGTATTATGCTGACAGGAAAAGTAGTTCACGGTTTGTTATCACCTATCCATTTATCATCAAAACCCCCAAACAACTCATCTATCAAAAAGAGGCTGCTCGTGAACTCACCGATCACCCACCTTCTGCAATAGTGTTATCTCAAAAGTCTGAGAGTGGGCTGTGGGATGAAGCAAGCCCGAGTTACTTTCGAGATTTTCTAAACAACCTCTTAAAAACAAAGTACAATTTGATTGGAGGTAGTGTTTGGGAGGGAGAATCGTTTACGTGGCGTACACAGATTTCAGAAGATGAGTTGTTTAGGACGAGCCTGCTCCTTTTCCAAAAAAAGTGACGTCTAGTTCGTATTTTATTCATGCAGCATACATCAACATCAAACGACGCGCCAGCGCGCGGTGAGGCAAACGAAGGTCGCGAAAACGACTCTTGGTTTTCTCGCACCATAACTCCTCTTTCTGAAATATATATGTACGTAGGAATATCTTTGTTTGGATTTTTGTTATATGCACGGACGCTCTTTTTCGATTTCACCTATTTTGACGATAATGTCCTCGTGCTCGATAACCTCCCATTTTTGCAAGACTGGCACAATATCTTTACCACCTTCACGAGAGAGGTTTTTCATGTTTTACATGGTTCAGCAGCATATTATCGACCACTTCTTACGCTCTCGTTCATGCCTGATGCAATCATTGGCGGAGCGTCTCCAGCCATGTATCATTTTACGAACATCATTATTCACCTTATCGCTTCGTGTCTGCTATATGCTCTTTTTCGGAAATTAAAATATACAAAAGACATTGCGATATTCTCGGCGTTGATTTTTGTTGTACATCCAGTACTTACTCAGGCAGTTGCTTGGGTCCCCGGCAGAAACGATTCTCTCCTTGCACTATTTGTGCTCGCATCCTTTATCACACTTATTCAATACACAGAAACGAAACGATTTGTGTTCGCAATACTATCAATATTCTTTTTTGGTTGTGCGATTTTTACAAAAGAGACGGCACTCGTTATCCCAGTGGTCTTCTTCATATATTTGTATGCGAAAAAAGTCCTTAATAGATCAACAGTGCTCAAGTTTGGTGGAGGGTTTACTATCGTTGGGTTACTTTGGGCAATTCTTCGACATTTTGCGCTAAAGAACCCCATTCCCATGAGTCCATCAGAAATGGTGCAATCGGTGTGGAACAATACTCCCGCATCGCTGCAACTCTTGGGCAAAGCCTTCTTTCCACTCAATCTTTCTGTGCTTCCAATCATTCAAGACACAACATTTGTGTGGGGAGCCGTTGCGTTGACGATAATCGTTGGTTTACTTGTCATTGAATTTGTATTTTATGAAAAGTCACGTCAGGAAAATCTTCTTATGATGTTTTTTGGTGCCATTTGGTTTTGCACATTTCTATTTCCCTCGTTTATTCGCCCAAATCCTACTGCCGTCGCTGATTTCATTGAGCATCGGCTGTATCTCCCCATCATCGGTATCATGATATTTGTCATCGAGAGCCGAATAAGCACACTGCTAAGCAGGATCCAAGATGATTTCATTCACGCGGGGCTCACGATTATTATTCTCGTCTTCACTTTCTTGACACTCGTTCATGCTAGCAACTTTTCAAACAAACTTTCATTTTGGAAGAACGCCGCCGAGACTTCACCACATTCTCCGCTTGCGCAACGGAATTTAGGAGCCATGTATTACTTAGATAAAGAACATGATTTAGCTGAGGAATATTTCAAAAAGTCACTTCTACTCAACAAGAATGAACAAATGGCACATAACAATCTCGGACTCTTATACATGAATAGAGGAGAGTTTAGAGAGGCAGAACGAGAATATAAAGAAGAGCTATTGATAAACCCAGACTATGACAATGCTTACTTTAATCTCGGACTTCTGTATTATCAGACAGGTAAGGTCGAAGAAGCGCAAAAATTGTGGCAACGAACGCTTGAGATAAATCCGGAATATGAGGATGCAAGAAAGGCTTTAGAAAGAGCACAAAACAAATAGTGTCGGGGAGCCACTCGCACTACATGGAGTTGACAGTAAGCGTGAAATTTGGAATACTGATGATGATTACTATTTTATTATTGTTCATATGAAATCATTGGATCAAAACTATATTGGACTTCTGTTCGGAGGGATGATGGCGTTTTTCCACGCTGTGTGGTCACTCATGGTGATGGTAGGCTTTGCTCAAGCTGCACTTGATTGGATTTTTTGGCTCCATTTCTTGTCGAACCCTATTGTGGTTGGAACATTTGAGTTCACCCGTGCAATTATGCTTGTCGCATTTACCTTTGCGATAGGGTATATCACAGGGTGGATGGGTGCGTATCTTTGGAACATGCTTCATCATCCAAAAAAAGCCTGAATGAACCCTTAGGCGAGGGCAGTACATCGACACGACCTTTTCCCTCTGTTTACTTCGAGTAGTAAAATGCTGTACTATGAAAGCTGACTTCTTCATATCTTGATATATGATTAAACTACCCCTCAGACTCAAACTAATTTTGAGCATTGGCTCGGTGGCTTTTGCTATTGGCACTATTCTTGCATATTTTGTTTTTACCACCACGAAAGGTGAGATGGTGCGCATAGAACAGGAGGCTCATACAACTGCCAACACAGAGCTCGCCCACACCATGGGAGATATATTTCAAGACTCCACGCATTATGTCGATGCGATTGTCCGCAGGATAGAGAAGACAGGTTATCTTGAACCCAAATCGAAGGGAGCGGACAAGGCACTGACCGCTCTATTGGACGAGTACGCTGCGGATCACCCTGAATATCTCGGAACCTACCTACTCGATATAAACGGTACTGGCATATATTCATCTGATAGAAGATTTATTGGTCAAGACTACAGTTTTAGAAAATATTACACTGAAGCTATGAGGGGCAAAACTCACACTGAAGCTCTTATGGGTTCTACGAGTAAAGAATTTGGATACTATTTCTCCCAGCCAGTTCACCTCAAAGACTCATCCGTAGGAGGTGTAATGGTGGCCAAGCTCAAACCTGAGTACGTTGAGGAACGATTGCAAAGGAGCCAACTTTCCAAAGATAGTTCGTTGATGGTTGCAGATGAGAACGGCGTGATACTATTTTCACAAAAGCCCGACAGGCTTTTGCATAGTTTAGGTCCGTTGAATAGCAAAGAACAGGCTGCTATTACCTCGGAACAAAAGTATCTCCAGCATCAGATCATGCCACTTCAGTACACACAGATACAAGAAGCTCTCCGCGAATACAAAAAGCCTGCCACGTTCACATTTTACGATACAGAGGACAAAGCTCAAGAGATTGTTGGGGTAGCTCAAATCGACACAACTTCTTACTTTATCATTTCGGAGATAGACGCTGATGAACTGATTGCAGCAGCAGTCAGAATAGCGACGTTGCTTGGCGCAGGAGTATTCTTGGGCGCAATGTTAGCGATAGTTGTGGGCATAGGGCTGATAGATCTCACGCTTCGACCCCTCAAAAAAATTACCGCTTATGCACACAAGGTAGGAGAAGGAGATTTCAGCAATACCATCGAGATTCACTCTGGGGATGAGATTGAGGAGCTTGCCGGGACACTCAATGTTACCACGAAACGCTTGAAAGGTCTTTATGATAGTCTAGAAAAGAGAATTAAGGAACAGACCAAAGAGCTAACCGAAGAAGTTGCACAACTAGAAGAGGCACACAAGAGCATGAAGGTGCTTCTGCAAGAGGTTGAAGAAAAGAAAGTGCTCTTTGAGAATCAGACCAAAGATCTTGAAAAATATCAACTCGCGGTAGAGAACGCATCGGACCACATCGTCATTACTGATGTTAACGGCATTGTACTGTACGCCAATAAGGCTGTTGAGCAGATCACGGGGTTTTCGCGAGATGAGGTGTTAGGGACCAAGGCTGGGGTGAAATGGGGGAAACTTATGAATGATGAGCTTTACGATGAGCTCTGGAAACGTATTAAAGTTGACAAGAAAACCTTTGCGGGGGAGTTTAACAATAAACGAAAAAATGGAGAGGAATATATTGCCGAGGCTAAAGTATCGCCCATCCTCGACAATGAGGGTAATGTGCTGTTTTTCGTGGGAATAGAGAGAGATATCACCAAAATGCGAGAAGTAGACAGGATGAAATCTGAATTCGTTTCACTCGCCTCACACCAGTTACGAACCCCACTTTCTGCCATTAAGTGGTTTCTGGAGATTCTTATGACAGGAGATACTGGAAAACTAAGTAAGGAACAAAACGATATATTACATAATATCAACGAATCCAACGAACGGATGATTGATCTGGTAAATACGCTACTCGATGTTTCGCGGATTGAGTCTGGCAAGCTTATTGTCGATTCCAGGCCTACAGATATTGGAGCACTTCTCAATGGGCTTCTCTCCGAGTTGGAATCGAAATTAAGAGAAAAAAATCAGTCTGTGAACATAGTTATGCCACAAGGGCTTCCACCAATCAGTTTAGATTCTAAACTTATCAGTCAGGTATATATGAATTACCTCACGAATGCCATAAAATATTCTCCAAAAGATGCCGTCATTAATCTCAAAATAATGCGCAGCGTCACCGAGCTTGTTTCCGAAGTGCAGGACAACGGGTGTGGTATTGGCCTTTCTGAGCGAGATGGCATATTCCAGAAGTTTTTTAGAGCGAAGAAAACCAATAAAACAACGGAAGGGAATGGGTTGGGATTATACTTAGTAAAGTCAATTGTAGAATCTTCAGGAGGAAGAGTTTGGTTCGAGAGTGTGGAGGATAAAGGAACATCATTCTTTTTCAGTATACCGATCGGTGAGCCTGCGCCACTCGCATAAATCATTACTAACATTTTCAAATTATATGCAACAAAAGAAGACAGTTATGGTGGTGGAAGATGATAGTTTTCTGCTCCAGGCACTCGAGAAGAAGCTGACCATGAGCGAGTTTAGTGTCATCGCATGCTCAAGCGGAAAAGATGCTCTAAGCTCACTCGAGACGAACATTCAACTCCCCGATGCGATATGTCTCGATTATTACTTGACAGATATGAACGGAACCGACTTTATGAACAAACTCGGCACGAATGAATTCTGGAAAGATATCCCCGTATTGGTATTGAGCAACGCAGACGAAGAAGAAAGCGTGCGATCAACACTCGCTTTGGGTGCCAAAATTTACATGCTCAAGACTCAATACAAACTTGAAGATATTGTCGTACAATTGAAAAGGATACTTTTACCAGTTGAATAGCAATCACTATGAAAAAAATCATCATCGCAGAAGACGACAAATTTTTGGCCAATGCATATCAAATGAAGTTCTCAAAGTTTGGATATGAGATTACGTTGGTGGTAGATGGAGAGGAGCTTATCAGTCTTCTCGAGACGAACAAGCCCGACCTTATCATTCTCGATTTGGTCATGCCTGCCAAAGATGGAGTCAGTGTGTTGCAAGAACTACGGAGGAACACAAAGTGGAAATCTATCCCCGTGATAGTGGTCACTAATTTAGATCAGAAAGAAGATATCAAAAAGTGTCAGGACTTGGGGATTTCAGACTATATTATGAAAAATAAAATGTCACTTGAGCGCTTACATGATAAGATACGGGTAGTCGTGGGTGAATAACAGTTACTTGTTTTTTGTATGAGTCAAACACTGGTTATCGATATTGAAACTATTGGGGAGAATTGGGACAGCATAGATCCGTTTACCCAAGAGAATCTCTCTAACTGGACTCGTCGTGAGGCCAAAAACGAAGCTGAACTCAAACTGGGCATGGATATGCTCAAAGAAGGGCTTGGTTTCTCGCCGCTTACGGGTGAAATTGTTGCCATAGGAATACACGACTACGAGCGTGAGAAGAGCGCAGTGTATTATCAAAATCTTGATAGTGATAAAAAAACTGAAGAAGACGGAGTTTTGTATCAACCACTCACTGAGGCGGAGATGCTCAATAAATTCTGGGAAGTTGCACAAAAGTACGATGTGTTTGTAACCTTCAACGGCTATCAGTTTGATATTCCCTATCTCATGATTCGTGGAGCAATCCACGGAATCAAGCCGACTGGTAACCTACTGACCAACAGATATCTCACTAGTCAACGCGGGGGCAAGGCGCATGTTGATCTCATTGATCAGCTCTCGTTTTATGGCGCAATGCGCAAAAAGGGGAGCATGCACATGTGGACACGAGCATTCGGCATATCGAGCCCGAAGTCGGAGGAGATCAATGGGCATCAGGTGGCAGAGATGTTTAAAGAGAAAAGATACCTCGACATCGCCCGTTACAATGCAGCCGATATTAAAGCAACTGCCGAGCTCTATACCAAATGGTTGCATTTTTTGAAGTTTTGAGGTAGAGTTGAAGTTAGAGAGGTTATATATTTTGTACATTTATGGGACGTTTCGACACATTAAGAGGTGAGGGTCAGTCCAGCACGCGAACGCCCGAAAAGCCAAGATACCGGCCGGCTCTCGAAGATTCAACCCCTGTAACTGCAACACCACTTGAGACAGGAGGTAGAGGAGTGCAACATGGAGATCAAGAAGCTAGGGCAGTAGTGGGAGTTACTCACGGCGCTAGAGATGCAAATAAGCAACCAGAAGGACCTCTAGAACCTGAGCGCATACCAAATACAATGTCTGCTCCAGTGCGCGCACTGGCAGAACGAGTCTTGGCTCCAGGTCAAGTTTGGTATGGAACAGCAGCAGCTTTGAGTTCTGACATGAGGGAAGCAATTAAGGTTCTGGGAATAGCAGAACAAAGAGCTACAACACGAGGGATTTCTTTGCCTGAAGTGGTGAATGTTGCGGGAAAAGATATACCTGTATGGGATTATATAGGGCAATGTGTGGATGCAATTGGTGCAGGGACGATTCATGACATTTCTTCCACACTTGACGTGCTATCGGCGAATCCCCAACTTGCTCCTCTAGTCCCACGGATCGTCGCACTTCATGTGGCACAGGTTTTTTTGAGTCACCCAGACATCAAAGAAGCCTCTAAAAATGTGTTGGGTACTCCGTTAATGAGAGTAGAATATTATGAGCAAAGCCATCCCATATTTATTTCCAAATTGAAGGCCGTAGCAGAATATGTAAAAAGTCATCCTGATGCAGGTGTTTTAGTAAGTGCATTTTTTGGGCATCAGACCCCTTTGCTGAGTTCTCAAGGTCCTGCGCTTCCGATATTAGAATATTGTGGCATCATTTAGCATCACGCTCTTCCCATTCCTAGTTACTATTTGAGTGGTATGATTACCTTATGAAACATCTTATTTCTCTTCTTCTCAACGGTTTGGCAGTTTACTTTGCTGCGCTTGTGTTGAACGTTCTCTTTCCCTCGATATTACCAGTGTATGTGCAGAGCTACCCGGTGGCGATTGTGGTAAGTATTGTATTTGCCCTCGTCAACATGCTTATTCGCCCTGTGCTTAAACTTATCACCCTCCCGATCAACGTCATTACTCTCGGCCTTTTTGGTTTGGTGGTAAATGGCATCTGTGTCCTCATTGTGCCGCTCATCGTCAATCTATTTGTCCCTGGAGGGTTCGTGATCCACGGGATTTTGTGGGCCATCGTCTACGGCGCCCTCGTATCATTCACCCAGTCTACGCTTGCAGTTCTGGTAAAATAGCGGAATGAACATCACTGTCCCTCTCATACTCTTCGTCGTTGGTTTCGTGATTGGCTATGCCATAAACCTTGTGTTCTCACGCAAATCACAGGCTACAGATTTAGCAAACGCATTGAGTGAAAAGTTTAGTACAGATATTCTCCCCAAACTCACCCAATCAGCTGGCGAACAGACAGCGCTTTTGGCCAAAGAAAAACTTGAATCTGCATCCATCAATCTAAAACAAGATTTCACCAATAAACAAGACGCGATAGAAAAAACAATCAAACATTTGCATGATGAACTGCAAGATGCAAACAAAAAGCTTGAGAAAGCAGAGCGCGAGCGCATTGGCTCATTTGAAGGTTTGCGACAACAAATCACCGCACAATCAAAGCA
>JAGOLU010000023.1:4418-10418 GCA_017993865.1 Candidatus Woesebacteria bacterium | reverse complement strand
TCTGGTCTCATAAAAACAAATAAGTCTGATGAACTCGTCAGTCGGCTCAAAGTCATCTCAACCAAAATTGCTACCATCATCGACCAATATGGCGTAGATACCATGGTCATGGAACAGCTCTTTTTTTTCAAAAATGCCAAAACAGTTATCGCCGTGGCCCAGGCTCAGGGGAGCTTGATTGCACTTGCCGCAGACAAGGAACTTCAGTTCAGCTTCTTAACTCCGCTTCAGATTAAACAGATTGTGACCGGTGATGGACATGCAGACAAAGTGGCTGTGTGGAAAATGCTCAAGCTTCAGCTCGGAGATAAACTGGTGGTTGCAGATGATGATGAGAGCGATGCTATCGCCTGCGGATATGCGTTTTGTCTAACAGCTCAACCATATAGGGCAGGGCTACCGCAGCAATGATGCACAAACTCCCCATAATCATGGCAAAGCTTACGTGATCATGGAGAACAACAAAGCCAATTGCGATGCCAAACACGATCTCAAGTGGCATAATGATACTCCCAATTTGAGCCTCGACCTTCCGAAATCCGTACGGAACCAACAACCCAGAAATGAGTAAAGTGACCGTGAGTCCTAAGTTGGCAAGCCAAGGCGCAGATACACTAACCCCAATCCACTGCTCTCGCAATGCGATAGACAACGCGATATTCACTAGTAGTGCAATAATGAAATCGAATAGATTTAACTCCAAAAAAGTGTGCTTCTTGTCAATGTATTGAGGAATAATATTCCAACCCGATGTTGCGATACCTGCAATAAACACAAGACCCACATATACCACATCTGTTACTTGTTGTACCCGATATGCATATGCGAGAACAATACCCACAAATGCCAATGACAAGGATAGAACCTTCGTGGTGGTCAGTTTCTCTCTATTGAATATAAAGCCTATTGCAAAACCCCCCGAAAGCAATCCTCCATAAAATGCTAAATAGGCGAGTGCAATAGAAAGATGTTGAAATGAGATAAAAGAGAGGAAAAAACTCACAGATCCCAGAAGCCCGCGCAGCACTACGTATCGCAAGTCCTTACGCCCGGGAACCAATATGTGCTTTTGTGAGACATACAGTATGAGTAGGAGCACGCCAACAGTGAGCGCATTTCTTACCGAGCTTTGATAAAAGATGGGAATTTTATCGCCGAGGATTTTGACAAATACCCCGTACCAACCGTATAGGAACGTCGAAAATAAAATGGCTGAATATCCTCTAGATTTCTCTGATACCATAACTGATCCGTATTAATAACGAACTATCTATCAATAGAATCTCCGATCCGTTTATACACTTCAATATCATTGTTGTTGTATATCTGCTTATATCTCTCATCATGAATGAGCGTATCGTAATAAGGAATTAATTTTCCTTTGATCCAATATCCTGCTATCTCGCTCGGGCGGACCAACACGTATTCTGCCTTGTCGTAATGTGCGCCGAAATCATAGTAGTATCTTCGGCTCGTGAGGTAGGGGGCGAATTGCCCCGTTGCAGAAACAGTAATGGTCTCATTCTTCAAAATTTGCTGCCACAGGAGTATGTCTTTTCGTGCCGACACGTGACCCCACCAGATTTGAGTATCGGCATTTCTTGCATACGGAAGCGGGCTGTAGAGATACGAAAATGCCAAAGTAGAGATCGTAAACATGATGAGTAGTACTTTTGCTTTAGCTACCGATATATGTAGAACAATGGAGTTGAGCGCCCCGATCGTAGCGATAAACAGCCAGGGGGTAATAATGGCGGTGTATTGGAAATACATGCTCTTCATCTGCGGACTAGAAGATAAAGTGTTGATCAGAATATCAGGAAACGCAGGTAGTAGGTAGACCGAAAATAGGGGTAGGAATAGAAGCGGTGACGCAATAGTGAATATATAGGAAGGAATGTTTACATTAAACACGTGGGATAGTTGGGTGCGGACGAAATCTACTACGTTGGATGAGTTTCCGGTGAAGTAGTTGAGTGCGAAATGATCGTTTCCAAGGCGATATGACGGGATAATAACGAATACATTCAGGAGCACGTATACGAATGAACCGAGAGCGACAAGAAATAATGCTTGAGTTTTGACATTGCAAATATACGAATACATAACGCCTCTTCTTGGTAACGATCTCCATAGGTGTCTCGCGCGAGCCCATCCCACTTCAATCATCAGAAATGTTCCTAAACTAAACCCTACATGCTCTTTGCTCAAAAGAATGAGTACAAAAAGAATGCCACAGACCACCCACTTTCTGTGTACATACGCAAGGTACATCCACAAAATGAGCGCGGTGGAGAGAACAACTGCATGAAATTCGTACAGGTTGGTTTTTTGCATCGGAAAGTAGAGGAGATATGCTGCGGGTATAACCACAGAGATGAGGGAAGTGATGCTCTGCTTGTCGGAGGGCCATTTTCTTGACTTTCGCTTGATGATAAAGTAGAGCGCAAACGCACCACTCGCCAGCACAACAGTCTGAATAATAAGCAACGTTTCAGGACCGGCGTGTATAAAGTAGAATGGTGCAAGCGCGGCAAGAAGCATATCGTTGTGGATTGCGATTCTGTTGATTTGTCGACCCGATTCGTGTGGATCGGTAAGTTCGAGGATTCGTGAGAAATCAAGCGTTTGTATGCCTTTGTACGTATTGTAGACAGTCTGGTGCATGATTCCTAGATCAAAATACGATGCCCACAGCATATGAATCCTACGGACAGACATAAACGAAAATATGACGATATAGGCTGTCACCGCAATACTAACCAGTATAAATGGGATAGATGGTTTACGCCGTGCCTTACTCAATTTCATACGATGTTAGTATCGCATATGAGGTCGCGATCTACAACGTCGTTCGATTCATGAACACCGAGAAATCGTGGCAATGCTATAATCTCTCCACATAGTTACCCTATGAAATACCTCCCCGATATCACACTCGAAAATACTCACCAAAATCTGTTGGGTGTTGCTTCGACCACAGGTGTCTATGTCTATAAACAACAAGGCGCTCCCATCTATATTGGCAAAGCTGTAAATCTCAAGGCGCGCTTACTTTCGCACGAACAAAATGCCCTGCAAAATGCGAAGGAAGATAAAATTGTCTCAGGTGCGGACACCATTGACCTTATATATACCGACTCAGAGTTTCTTGCACTTGTGTTGGAGGCGCGCCTCATTTCGTCCATCAAACCAAAATATAATGTTCGTTGGCGCGATGACAAAAGTCATCTCTATATCAAAATTACGATCAAAGACACCTACCCGAAAGTGTATATGACCCGTCGCGAGGACGATGGCGAGTCGCGTTACTTTGGCCCATTTGATTCAGTACGATCTGTGGAAACTCTGCTTAAGCAACTACGTAGGGTCGTGCCGTTTTGCACTCAAAAAAATGTGCGCAAAGGATCTTGTTTTTATCATAAAATAGGCCTGTGCGACCCATGCCCCAATCTCATTGACCAAGAAGCTGAGCCTCGCATAACCGAACTCCAGAAGAAATATCGAGCTCAAATCCGTCTGTTGATCAGGATATTGGAGGGGAAAACAGACATTGTTTTCCGTACGCTCCGAAAAAACATTGTGGCACTTACTCAGGAGAATCAGTACGAAGAAGCGATAAAAGTACGTGATGCATCCAAACAGCTCGAACTTCTCATTATGTATGGGGGGTTTGTGGATGGGAATATCCACGCCTATAACCAATCGGAACAGGCTACTGTCGCGCTAAAAACAATTCTTAAACCCTTCTTTCCCACTCTTAACGAATTGCATCGTATCGAATGTTATGACAATTCAACTCTGGGTTTTCAGCATTCGACTGCGAGTATGGTCGTGTTTACCGATGGAATGGTTGATAAAAAAGAATATCGGAAATTTCGACTAAAGACCAACCCGAATAACGATTTCGACATGATGAAAGAAGTAGTATCTCGTCGAGTAGAAAATTCTCGGTGGGAAAGCCCAGACTTGATTGTCTTGGATGGTGGCAAACCGCAAGTGCGGGCCGTGATGGATATTCTTAATGTGCAAGAATCAACCTCTGACAAACGTAAGCGATTTAGAGCAATCCCGCTCATTGGGCTCGCTAAAAACCCCGATCGCATCATAGTGGGTGTAGATGGACTACCCACCCTGCGCCCTCCTCGACATGACCTTGGATATCGGCTGCTCCAGCTCCTGCGAGACGAAGCCCATCGATTTTCGAAAAAGTATCATACCTATTTGCGTACCAAAGCAGAGATGGTACAATAGCTCCATCTATGAAAGAAATCGTTATCATCGCAAACATTGTGCTATCGATCACTATTATCGTATTCATCCTTATTCAAGGTCGGGGCGCAGGCTTGGGGAGTGCGTGGGGTGGGGGAGGAGAGACATTCCAGACTCGACGCGGAGTCGAGGTGATTATTATGAGGCTTACGGTAGTTTTTATTGCGCTATTTATGGTCGTTTCTGTGCTCGCTCTTCTGCTAAAATAAAAGCATGTTCCGCAAGAAGTATCGACTTTACTACTGGCTTGTTCTCGCGTTTATACAAAAGTATCTTTTGTATGTCGCAATATCCTTTTTTGTCACTTCCGTAGCGATAGCGCTGTATATTTTCTTTTCGAAGGACATTGTTCAGCTGCTAGTTACTGATCAGAAAACCATTGGCCTTCGGGGTTCTTACACGCTCGATAATCTCCCTCCCGAAATTATGAAGCACCTCACCGTCCCGTTGTTCTCACAACAGCCAAATGGCTCCTACCAAAGTGAGTTGGTTCAGACGTACAGTCATGATGAATCTTTCTCCACGTTTGAATTTTCGCTTTTCCCGGATCTCAAATTCACAGACAAGACTCCCTTCACCTCTAACGATATTCAGCTCGCATTCAAAGATGTCGAGGTCACCCGCCCAGACAAGCTAAAGATACAATATGTGCTGCAAAAACCGTTTCCTCCATTTTTATCGTATCTCAATAAGCCCATATTCACTACAAGCCCTTTCCGAGGCATAAAAGGTGAGTCTCTCATCACTCAAGTCAAATATGACAAAAGTAATGATCGTCTTCAAAAATTAGTATTATCACCCCTCGTGGTAAATAAACCCAAACTTATCTACAAGTTTTATAGAACAGATGCAGATTTAGTGACTGCATACAAACTCCATGAAATAGATGAGTTCTCTACCACTGGCAGTAATGCACTCGAAACCTTCAATTCTTGGCCAAATACCTCGGTGACCAAATCGAGTGATTACAATCGGGTACTTACGCTTTTTTTTAATCTTGAGAATGTGTTGCTAAAGGAAAAAGATTTTCGACTAGCACTTTTCGGGAGCATACCGGTAAAGCTGCTCGAAGACGCGGGGAATATCGCCGTTTCTCCCGTTTCACCCTTATCGCCAAACTACGATTCCTCAATTCCTAGGATTGCAGAAAATCCTGAGATTAACAGGAATATTTTGAAAAGATACCTTTCGGAGGCAAGTGATTCGGCACATCTGAAGCTCGCAACGTCCATAGAGTTTATCAACCTTGCACACGCTATTAAAGATATTATCGATGCAGCAGGGGGAAACTGTACCATCGACATCGAAGGATTGCAACGGGGGGAGCAATCTGACATGACTTTAGGCATGTGGAATATACCTTCTGATGTAAACCAATACTTTGTTTGGCATTCGAGTCAGAAAGACAAATCAAACATTACTAGCTATGATAATCAAAAGGTCGATAAACTGCTTGAGGAGTTTAGGGCTACAGATAGCGCCTCCCTTCAGCGGAAAGATTTCGTTGATTTTCAAAAACGAGTCGTGGAAGATAGTCCTGCTGTGTTCTTGTACTACCCACATATCTTCACCATCACGCGAAAGTAATGATATAATTTGCTACTGTTAATCGCACTGATTCTCTTTGTGTGGTAATGAGATTGCCCGAGTGGCGGAACTGGCAGACGCGCACGCTTGAGGGGCGTGTTTCGTAAGAAGTGGAGGTTCAAATCCTCTCTCGGGCACAAT
>JAGOLU010000023.1:0-4318 GCA_017993865.1 Candidatus Woesebacteria bacterium | reverse complement strand
ATCGTTACTAACCGCTTTCCCTTTGTTTTCAATGTGTCGCCACTTAAACGTAAAAATGTAATAGATATCACGCAGCTGAAGCCTATACATAGATTGCGCTACACCAAGCTCCTGCATCCGCGCTGCATGCAATATTTGGTCGGGATTAAAGGGAATAGCGAGTACTGGCACACTCTTCTGAATGGCGTCTATCATAGTCCCATATCCTCCATGACATATAAGTAGGTCAATTTTAGTGGAGACAATGTCTCCCGGGAGAAATTTATCAACGAGCAGGTTGGGGTGTCTGGGATATTCGGCAGGATCAGATATTTTGCCTGTCGTAACAATAACCCTATACCCAGCATCTAATAATGCTTTGCTTAATTGGATGGGTTTCTCTTTATCAAAACCAGTACCACCAAAGCTCAAGTATATTGTCTTGCCGTTCGGTTGCATCTCACTGAGCCATAATGGTGCTTGTGTTTGGAAATGATACCAACCAAGGGGAGCGACATAATGGATCTTCAGATCTTTTGAAACACTGGGCATGTAAAAAGAAGGCTCAGGCACAAAATATTCAACATTTTGCATCCACTGGTCAAACGTGAGTGAGCAACCGTGCCGCTGCATAGCTAACAGAAATGGCTGAAGATACCACCTGGTTGCAACATCGTACATCTTGGGAAATAGACGACGAAATAGTCGATAGATAATCTTGGGCAACCCAGGGTTTGGCAAATGCGCTCCGTAGGGCATGCCATCGCCGACAAATATCGTGTACGTTTTCACTTTTCGTATCGCTGCGGCGGCAAAGGCTGAAATGCGGAAATCTATGATCACTGCATCGGGATGATAGGTGTCGATCAGATTAAGCTCAGCTTGGATCATCTTTTCAACATATTCACGATTGCGAAACATGGTGACATTCATGCCAAAGTCATCGTCCGATATGTATCCTTCGATAGAAACAAACTCAACGGGAGAATGAGCAAATGTTTGTTGTTTGCGCTCAGGTAAGGCGAAGATGACACGATGACCCCGTCCGTGCAGTTCTTCGGCAACGGCAAGTGCCCTACATATGTGAGCTAAACCTATTTCAATAGGGAAGAAAAGGTATGTTTTTGGATGTGTTGGCTGCGACATGATTGTTTGGTGCACCCGGTGCGAATCGAACGCACAACCTATTCCTTAGAAGGGAATTGCTCTATCCTATTAAGCTACGGGTGCTGGAGCCGCCTGCCGGATTCGAACCCGCGACCGTTCGCTTACAAAGCGAATGCTCTACCACTGAGCTAAGGCGGCAATACAGGCTATATTTTACCATTTAATCCCTCATTGGGGGTGGGTGAATGGGCTATTTCTTGTACAACAGAACTGGGCCGTTCTGGTAGATCTGCTTAAAGTAAGGCTTAAATGTGGGGCACAAAACGTATTCTTTCCCTCTCGATGAGCTAAAGTACACATAATCTACGTTGTCTAGAACGCTACACCTCCGTTTCTCTACGTCGTCTATCATTTGTTCAGTAGGAAAGTTAAGTAAAGCGGACTGCTAGTAATCGATCATGTAGCCCACTTTCCCTGACAAAGCGGGCACGTATGATGAATTCTTATAATCGGGAAAAGACAGCACTACTCCTGGCGATTGTTGCCTAAGATAGCTCAATGCTTGAATCTCAGTGTCAGGTATGACGAGCTTCTCTTTGGCAATAAGTTTGAGTGTCAATATATTGTTCGGCAATGATAAGAGGACAATAGTCGCAACGACTATCCTGAGAATAACTATGTCGCTCGCCCAGATTTTCGCAACATAGATCCCCCCTAAGATACCGAGTAGATACACTCCTACATATGCAAACTGAATGCTGTTATACCATCCTCCGCTTTTCTGAATAAAAAATATGGGTATCAGCAGGCCTACAATTCCCATGATACCAAGTACAGCCTCCTCGAATTTCATCTTGCGTTTTATAACAGTGAATATCGCCACAGGAACAAATATTAATCTTGTTCCTAGGTTCCAAAGAATAAAAAGTGTTGCGCTAATAGTTTCATACAGTATTAGTCGCGGGGAAATCTTCTTCAATCCCAGCATGTAATATCTCCCAAGTGTAAATTCTTTGTGGTAAAAGAGCGATGGAACTTCTGTGATCTGATGCGGGATGGTGCTTATACTCATGATAAACGGAAGACTGTCAGAGTATGAGTAGAATGGTAGGTAGAACAAGCAGATTGAAAACGAAGAAACGAACACATAAAAAGCGCTGCTTATAAACATGCTGTGCATCTGTTTTGTTCGCAAGGCGTTTCGAAATAACCCAACAAACAACATGAAAAGCACAAAAAAACCACTGTATATCTTTAAACCTATTACTAAAGATAGCAGTAACGCATGGACAACTCGCGAGTTTTTGGTGTTTGTCTGAGCACATATATCGGTAAATATGTACAAGAGTATAGGGATCGTAAGAAAAAATTGAACATTTGAAAGTACAAAGGCTGGTTGAAGGGTTGCAACAACAGGAAAACCCTTAAGTATGCTGAAGTCTGAGAAGTTATTTCTATAGAGTATGAGCAAATAAGAAAATGAAGATCCAAAATACATAAAAAGGCTAATCCATAGTTGTTGTGTGGTTGACTTGTGGGTTAAGCGAAAATACCGAAATAGTGTGTAGACTAACGCAACATTACCCACGATCGGCAGTAGCTTAAAGTATGAGAAAAATGGACTAATCCGTAAGAATTCGAGGGTGGATAGCAATGCGCCTAAGAGATAATTGTATGATGTCAAATGAAATCCTGCCGCAGAAGGAAATATGAAGGGGAATGACTGAAAAGAATTTCTGGCTACTGCGATATGCCAAAGAGCATCATGATAATGCCATTCACCAATATAGATGCCACAAACACCCTTTTGGCAGAAGTAGTCGCCATTGGGTACGATGAAGAGCAGATTGAGAATAGTGCCAAAGAGAACAATGCCGTATGTGAGTATACGTGTCCGAGAAGCGTGGTTTAGTGACAGTTTTGGTTTGTCTTCCATAGCTAGTTGCTCATTGCAAGATGGCTATATTTCACTACTCGAGATCGCACCAGGTTCTGAGAATGGCATATGCTTTCGTTTCGTGTGCCGCGGGAGGGGGTCGAACCCTCACTCCTTATACAGGAACAGGATTTTAAGTCCTGCGTGTCTGCCGTTTCACCACCGCGGCTCGTTCACATTTTATCATATAAGGCTGTCTTGTTCGTCCGTAGTTAGATTTTGCTGAATATCAAGATGATTGAGTCCTGCGTTTGTCACTATACGTCCACGTGATGTTTTTTTAATGAATCCAATGCGCAACAGATATGGCTCGATAAACTCCTCTATCGTTCGCTTGTCCTCAGATAGTGACGAAGATAATGTCTCCACCCCCACTGGCTTGTTCTCGAACAAGGTGGCAATGGCACGAAGATACTGAACGTCAATGTCAGTTAACCCAACCGAGTCTATCTCGAGGAGGCCGAACAATTGGTCAAGTAGCGTAATATCAATCAAATCCACGCCTTTCGATTGAGCCACATCATGAGCGCGCTTGAGAATACGGTTGGCAATTCGGGGGGTGCGTCTACTGCGCTTGGCGATGTGAACCGCCGCGTCATCCGTGACGCTGATACCAATGAGGCTGGCCGATCGTTTAATGATATGAGACATCTGAGACTCATTGTAAAAATCGAGCCGAAGCACCAGGCCAAATCTATCACGAAGCGGGGCGGAGAGCATAGCTAATTTCGTGGTGGCGCCGACAATGGTAATTCTCGGTATTGGCAATCTCATGGTCCGCGCTGATGGTCCTTTCCCGATGATAATGTCGAGCGCATATTCTTCCATCACCGGATAGAGCATTTCTTCAACAGCTTTGGGCATACGATGAATTTCATCGATAAAGAGAACATCATTATCTTTGAGATTAGTGAGGATTGCTGCCAGATCACCCGTTTTGGTCAACGTTGCTCCGGTGGTCACCTTGAGATCTCCTTCTAGTTCTCGTGCAATGATATAGGAGAGTGTGGTTTTGCCAATTCCTGGAGGCCCATAAAACAAGATATGCTCCGATGCTACTCCACGTTTTTTTACCCCATTTAAAAATATCTTCAGTGTTTTGACTGCAGAATCTTGCCCGACGTACTCATCTATGGTCGCAGGACGGAGATTCTGATGTGGAAGCTGTTGGTCAGACATGACTCCATTATATCAGTACTAGTAGGTACAATCGTTGGTTGATGTGAGCTCCGATCCATCAAGACAGTTACCGTCCTTGTTGAGAATTTGGACTTTTTGTATCTTTTCGAATTGGAT
>JAGOLU010000115.1 GCA_017993865.1 Candidatus Woesebacteria bacterium | reverse complement strand
TGGTAGAGGAATATGGCGGTGTTGTTCAGATGACAACATATTTTCGAAGGCGCAAGAATGGGACGGGCTCACATGAAATGAGTTTTAGCCTTAGAAGAATTGCAAATGATACTTAATCAAAAACTATAATGGCAGAAAATCTCAAAGATATCTTTGCTTCTTTTTTTAAGCGGGGGTGGAATAAAACCCAACTTCCAACTGAAGCTGAGCAACCACCTGAACAAAAAAAGCTTCCCCAATGGGCTATCAATGAAATAAAAAAGAACTCGGGACGAGGAATTAGTCAGCACACTGATGCTCGAGGTAACGCTTTGCAAATAATTAATGGAATTGTTCGCTATAACGGCGTTCTGTATGTAAAAAATGGCGACAATTATGAGCAGATTGGCGCAGTTGAAACACAGAGTTTTTCGAGCTTACCTGAGCAACTACAAATTTTTATCAGAAAAAATCTGAAAATTGGAAATAGTCTGCAACACGTGCATAACCAGCTTTCGATCCAAATTACCCCAGAGGGTAAGGTGTTCGTGAATGACAAGTTGATCACTGATTTACCGAAGACTACATAGCCTTGAGCAGTAACAGAAAATAGGGTTCAGCCAGTTCAATATGTGTCTCGGAGACAAATTGAAATGGAATTTGTTCAAGCACGTTGTGTACTGACGGGTTGGCCACTGAAGCGAAGGTGATAGCGACAGCAATGAACCAGCCTTCATGTACGAGGTTATCCATCCGTTTGGTCGATGTTGCTAATTTCGTGCATGCCTCAGCATGGGCTGCAAAATATAACTCCTTCTTTGCTACAGTCGGTTCATTGGCCGGCGCATCCGTGGTTGAGTTAGAAGCTGGCTGAATTTTTTCGATAACGCTTGGGATACCAACTATATGCTCAATAGTAAGGCCAAACCGATTTGCAAGTTCGACGAGCAATAGCAAAGTATCTTGGGGTTTGACCATACCGGGAGAAGTATCAGCTGGTTTCGTGCAATCAGACCACTCGTTAATTGCTTGCGCAATGCGTGGTGGCAACTGATGACAGTACACAGAATACACAATTTCATAGAACGAGGCGAAGAAACAGTAACTTAACGTATCATCAGCGTACTCCCTGAGAAGCGCAAGACGGTCAGTTCGTATAACTCTTTGAGTTCGTTCTCTTATGCTTTCTATAGACATGACATCGTATTATACGGAGTATAATCAAGAGCACTTGTAGTTGAGTAGCGTTATTTGAATTGAACTATGGCACCAGAACAATTTACACCAATCTTTGATGACGGTGAGGAGAAACCGCACGATCCATGGAGTGTTGCATTTGATGAACTCTTTGGTGATGTTGTTGATGAACCGTTGTCGCAGTACACAGAAATACCACGAGACGAAATCGAGGATGCGAAAGAACAGCGGCCGTTTGAGGCAATAATGATGGAACTTGCGAACTCGATTCAGGAAGAGGCACGCGACAGGGCAGAGGGTGAAAGAGAGCGTGAGCCGCGATTTCATGACAAGGGCTGGTCGATTGCACTAGAATCTGACACAGGTGAGGTCGTTGGTATTCATAGCAATTGGTTAGGGAAGCGGTTTTATGTCGGGTATCCCACTCGTATTACCGTTTCGGACCAAATGATAATTGAAACGCTTGGGGTGGAAGAATCATTCCCGGTTAAACACGTGAGCAAGACCTCAGTCTCGAGTTGGGATTACGAAGATGAAGAGGAGCGTGATGGAAGTAGAAAAATAAAAGATGACGATAAGCCGCTTGAAGCAAACGCATCAGGCCAAATTATTGCATACTCAGATAGGGGAGAAAGAAGGTGGGCAAACTTCTACGGTCCCATAGAGCCTGGTGGTGGGCGAGTTTGGTTTGCACACAATGAGCCAGAGCCCAACGCATATTCATTTCGGTTAGTGTCAGATGGTTTACTGAGTTCTGTGACGATGGGGCAGAAAATCTCACATTCGATCGCAACCTACCCTCATGCTTTTCACAATGCGTATGCATACGAAGGACCAACAGTTGATCAAGAAGCGATCCAAAAATATCGAGATAAGTTCATACTGCTAGCAGCTAAGATTGCAG
Source organism: Candidatus Woesebacteria bacterium (assembly GCA_017993865.1). Classification (GTDB taxonomy): domain Bacteria; phylum Patescibacteriota; class Microgenomatia; order UBA1406; family GWC2-37-13; genus JAGOLU01. The sequence goes on along the minus strand of JAGOLU010000115.1, from coordinate 802 downwards.
CCCTCCTGGGATCTGTGAAGAGAATTCATATTGATTATGGTTTCGTGTTTGTGCCAGAAGAGGTGACACAAGAAGGGTACACCGATGTTCACTGGGCAAAAGGTGAACCGGGAAAGCGTACTGGCCATGGAAATGAGCTATTATTGGCACGGAAGGGAAACCAAGAGTTGGCTCTTGAAAGCGGTAATTTGCTGGAGCCATGGTCGAGCATTATTTCTACCAAGCTCACTGATGACCTTGCACCTGTCGAAATTCAGTCTTTGATTGTTGAGGAATTACTTTTTGTGTGAGGAGGCCAAGTGGTTCAGTTATTCAAGGCCATGATATTATTATGCAATGAGTATTTTTGAAGCAGGTTTGCGCATCACAGATTTTGATTTTAAGGGATTGTTAGAACCCATGCTTGATCAAGCTCGATCTTCAGCTGTTCCAATCGAGTTTCTTCAAGTGTTTGGAAAAAAATTCCACGCTGCGAGCATGGGTAGGGAGGGGCAACAGAATGTCGAACCCGACCTTTGGGCAATTGCTAATCAGCTCTTTAAGAAAGAGTTTCCCAATCTAGGCAGTGCTGAGTACGCGCTCCAATATGCCTCAATGGTTGCAAGCTTTAAGGTTTGGGATCAAATTAGCGAGAGGGTACAACAGGTTCGGGAAGAGTATAAGCGTGAAGTTGAGAATAATGATGCTCGGTTACAACGTATCGCACGTAGTTTAGGTTGTGAGCCAGATGAAGTATATGAGAGGTCAGTGGCACAGGGTAAATCCATTTTTATTGAGGCGCTGGATGCTAACAGAAGTGTTA
>JAGOLU010000114.1 GCA_017993865.1 Candidatus Woesebacteria bacterium | reverse complement strand
AGATACCCAATTCCTACGATCACGCCGAGCACCCCCAACCCAAAAAGCGCACTTATTCCCACAATCTTAACTATCTGGGTGTGGGCATGTAGATAGGACAACAATTTGTTCCTCGATGAGTTTTGAGAGTCCGACTTCACGTGGTATTTCATATTTTCACTTTATTCTCAATGTCTCATTATGACAGATTAGCTCGATATAGTGTAGAGGAAACCATAGCGCCTCACATACCAAGGAATATCTCTTCCCACTTTCCCTCTTCGATTATTGACTCGAGATTATGCCAGCTTTTCCCCTGTCGGTGGTCGGTGAGCCTGTTTTGTGGAAAATTGTAGGTACGTATTTTATCGGATCGTTCTCCAGACAGGATGTTAGACGCAATGAGAGAATTTGTTATTCCGCGTTTCTTTTCTTCTTCAAGTGCGTAGAGTTTGCCGACCAGCAAGTCCATGGCAACCTTCCGATTGGCCTGTTGTTCTCGTTCACGAGAACAGGTGGTGACAATTCCTGTAGGCTTGTGGATAATGCGGACAGCGGTTGCAACTTTATTTACATTTTGGCCACCATGTCCACCCGCTCGATAAAACTGCCACTCAATATCTGCAGGGCTCACCTGGATTGTGCTTTGGATCACTTGCGGCAACACAACCACTACACAGGTTGAGGTATGCACCCTCCCCTTCCGCTCCGTTTTTGGGATTCGTTGCACTCTGTGGACACCCGTTTCATTTTTAAAAAGCTCATACGCATTGGGCCCTTTGACTTTGATAACGTTTTCGTCAATTTGTGTCACCTTAAAATCATTGCGGTTAGCGAAGCGCGTGTACGATTCAAGAAGCTCAGACATCCAGATTTTTGATTCATCACCACCCACACCTGGATAAAACTCAATAATAGCAATGTCTGGATTAATGTGCATCGACGTCGGTGAGTAAATCAATAAGTCGCGATAACGCAACGGTTTCTTGCCCTCTTGTCTCAAGATTTTTGAGATTGACTACCCGTTTTTGTTGCTCTTCAGGTCCTGCGACGATTATGAAAGGAATTTTCTTTGCAGTAGCGTATTTAATCTGGGACTCGAGTTTTCTACTAGGATCGGAATAGAGCTCTGTCGGAATATTATTTTTTTGTAGGAGTCGACAGACAGATGCAGAATATTCTGCATTTTCAGGCGAAAATATACTCACGAGCACTTTTGTAGAGTTTGTAAGATTAGCAGGAAACATTTTCAGTTCTCCCAAGACATCTATGATACGATCGAACCCGAATGCCACACCAGTTGCGGGCATTTGTGCTCCCACCAAGCTCTCAATGAGCCCGTCGTACCTCCCTCCCCCACCAACAGAGCCTGCTGTATAGTTCGGGATCACCATCTCAAATATCATGCCTGTGTAGTAATCAAGACCTCTGGCCAAGGTTGGGGTAAAAACTAACTGAGAGTCGGACACTCCGAGCGTCTTTGCGAGACGAATGATCTCCACGAGATTTGCAGAAGGCTGTGCTTCTTGTATAGATTTAAACAAAACATCACACGTCTCTTGAGATATCTGCTTAGCACGAAGTTCTTCAATAACTTCACTGCTCGTTTTTTTATCAAGCTTATCAATGGTTTGTATCACTGAAAATATCTCTGTTTCAGGAACACCAGCATTACGGATGAGCGAAATCAATTGTTCCCGGTCGTTCACTTTGAGGACGGCGTTGAGACCAAGCTTCTCAAATACCGCTGATACAGTTGCAAGTATTTGAGCGTCTGCAATGGGCCCCGAAGCGCCAATAATATCGAAATCACACTGGACAAATTCTCGATAGCGGCCCTTTTGTGGCTTATCTGATCTCCACACTGGCTGGATCTGATACCTTTTGTAGGGGAACGTAATTTCGTTTTTATATTGCACTGCAACACGGGCAGTAGGCACTGTTTGATCATAGCGGAGAGCAATCCTGCGCCCACCTCTGTCTTCGAAACCATAAATGAGTTTATTTGCCTCCACCCCATACTTGCCAAGGAGCAACTCTTCGTATTCTAATGCAGGTGTCTCGAGCGGTTCGAATCCACGAGATTCAAAAACTTCGCGAAATACGGACATAAGCCACGTTCGTTGTCTTGCCTCTGTGCCGAGGAAGTCACGAAAGCCTTTCAGTGTTTGGAATTGAACCATGGGTCCATTATAGCAAGTGAGTAGTCGCCAGTCGACTGGCTTCACGTTCTTACTTCAACCTTATCTTCTTTGGTTGAGCTGGGCGTGCGCACAATAAGCAGTTCGGTGCCTGGTTTTGCCGATATTCCCTCTTCGGTTACTCCAGGTGCAAAAACAACAAACTGTCCTTCGCTGATGGTGGTAAGTGCACCATCGAATTTCATGACGACCTCACCTTTCACGACCAGAATATACGAAGTTCGCTGAGTATGGTAATGTGATTTAAATACAAACTCGTTTCCTTTGATGACGCCGTGTCTTATCTCCACTTCTGAGCTGTGTTGTGCGGAATCGGGCGGAAAAAACGCACCCACAACCCAACCATTGTGCGATTTTAGGAAATCTGCGAAGTTTGCCTTATTGTATCTTTGGATCATGCACACCTCCTTACAATTCCGCAACTAGTATAGCGATCAACTTTCAAACTGTTCAAGTAAGACTGCGAACGTCTTCTCTGCCCCATCTCGCCATATCGTTACTCGAATCGTCTCTCCCACCTTTTTATCTAACAGCGTTTTTGTAATACTTTGCTCATCTGAGCTAAGAATCCTAGTATCATCAATCTTAATTATAACATCTTCTTCCCGAATTCCTGCCTTCTCGGCGGGAGAATCACTCACCACAGACATAACGTATGCCCCTTCCACCAAACCATTTGCGATGGCTGTTTTTCGATCAATCATTTGATACTGCACTCCGATGTA
>JAGOLU010000113.1 GCA_017993865.1 Candidatus Woesebacteria bacterium | reverse complement strand
TAGATCGAGCATCAATGTTACTTCGCTGTGGGCCAAGAGTTCCCCAACTGTCTTGCTGAGATTTAGCACCGTTGGTCCAGTAATTCCAATGTGTGTAAAAAGTAGCTTCCCTTTATATGTGCTCAGTTTTTTGTTGTCGCTATAGAGCGTGAGTTTTATGTCGGTGAGCGCAAGCCCGCTTAACTTTTTGGTCCAAGTGTTTCTAAGTGTCAGCGGTACGAGTGCAAAGTTGTTTGGAACGAGAGTATGTCCAAATTTTTTAAGCCACGGGTAGGCATCGCCAGTTGAGCCAGTTTCGGGACGAGAGGTGCCACCAGTTGCAATAATGCATGAATGAGCGTGAAGTATAGTGCCGTCTTCGAGACTAACTTCAAAGACTGCGGTTTTTTTGTTTTTTGTCACATTCTGTACAACCGAACGAGTCTTCACTTTGACCCTGGCATCCTTCATAGCATTTGTGAGCGTGTCACAAATAGTCTTTGCTGAGTCAGTTGTTGGAAATAGCCTTCCTTCGTTCTCTTCTTTAAGGGTAACCCCGTGCTTTTCAAACCACGCAATTGATTCAGACACTCCATGCTGTGAAAAGGTAGAGAATAAAAATTTGCCACCATGCTTATACTTCCCCAGCATTTCGCGCACCGCTGGTTTGTTGTTGGTCACATTGCATCGTCCACCGCCTGTAATGAGAAGCTTTTTCCCTACGCTAGGATTTTTTTCGAGTAAAAGTACTCGCTTCCCGCGTTTTGCCGCAATAGTCGCTGACAGCATACCCGCTGGTCCCCCACCGATGACAATCACATCCCATACTGCTTCATTCATAGTATTTGAGTATACATATATATGTACAAACAAAAAAGCACGCCCCGACTTGCGAAAGGGCGTGCACTTCATAACATAAGCTGTTTTGTAATCTCTTTCCAACTGTCAACTCGAGTAACTCCTAAACAAACTTCTTCCGTTTGGTTCCAGGGTCGGTTTGGTAGAAAAACATTAATACCAAGTCCAGTAGCGACCAGATTGGCATGATTGATTGCGTCATCGACAAATGCGACAGCACCAATCTCTTCGCAAATCTCCAACTTTGAACGTTTACGTTCGGGAAATTTTGATTCAAAGCCATTAGCGTAGTGGGCACCGCTAAATATTTTGGGTATATGTCTCATTTTCCAACCAAGGGTGATTGGTGCGAGGGATTCACAACGATTGGTGACCACTTCAAGACGGTATCTTTGTCTCAAAACTTCAAGGTTCTCAATAGCGTCATAAAGAGGCTCTATCAGATCGTGATGATTGTGGTAGAAATCTACAACTCGAGCGCCGATAGTCTCTGTGTTGGTACCGTATGTGAGAGCCATGTCGTACGAAACGATGTCTTCGTATTGTACTGTTGTTCCAAAATAAGCGTTGTGATATCTAATAAACGCTTGATTAAAACCAGCGACGACGTCGTCAAAATCAACCGCTAAAACAGGTTTTGTCATAATAAAAGACCTCCTTCGTCTGTACAGAGAATAGACTAAACATGGCGATTAATCAAACAGCAGGACAGATTTATTGTATAAATACACTCGATCTAATTGATTCAAACTTTTTTGGTAATGCGGTAGACTGATGGGATGAAAATCTATTCATGGAATGTAAATGGCATTCGGGCAGTGCATAAAAGGGGTGACTTGCAGGTATTTATCGATAAACATCAGCCAGATATCCTTTGTTTGCAAGAAACCAAGGCAAATCACGACCAAATCGACCTCGATTGGCCGGAGTATGAGGAATACTGGTTCTCAGCTGAGAAAAAGGGCTATTCTGGTACCGCAATTTTCACCAAAATTTCTCCAGTTGAAGTTATAGAGGGCTTACCACCTGATATTTGCAAGAAATATACTCTCGCTGATGGGTATGGTGACACTACGAAAGAGGGACGCGTGCTGGTGGCAGAGTTTGAAAATTTTTATGTAGCTACAGTTTATACCCCTAATGCCAAAGATGATCTCTCCCGTATCCCGATGCGCCAAGCCTGGGACCCGGCTTTCCTTGAATATATGGATCGGCTTCAGCAAGACAAGCCAGTCATCTTTTGTGGCGACTTCAATGTGGCGCATACTGAGCTGGACCTTGCCCGTCCAAAGGAGAATCGAGGTAAGAAGGGATTCACTAACGAAGAGCGTGCAGGATTTGATGGTATGGTGGAGAAAAATTTTGTGGATAGTTTTCGATTGTTCAATCAAGAAAGCGGTAACTATACATGGTGGTCAAACTTCGGAAATGCAAGAGAGCGAAATGTAGGATGGCGGATTGACTACGTGATGATTTCAAAAAATTTAACACCAGTTGTCAAAAGTGCACGCATCCACGCAGATGTGTATGGAAGTGACCACTGCCCTGTATCTATTGATATAAGCCTTTAAAATAAGGGGCAAAGAGGGTGAAACACAATCACACGATTCTTATTTTTGTCAAAACAGGAGGCACTCTTTTTTAAAGGACAAGTTATTCACAGTTATCCCCAAAGTTGTCCTTTACGATATGTTGTAAAGGACATAGTATATATGCAGGCCCAGAAAGGGCGAGCAGGAATCTCCTGAGACTTGAGCAGAAACACTTCTGACTAAGTCCCAGGAGGAGCCCCTTAAAGAGATCTTCCAAAATCCAATTGAGTTTATTACCTCCAAAAAACTCTAGTTCATAACACCCACCCTATAAAATGAAATCGAGATGTTGCTCACAACAAGCCTCATCACCAAAAGATTTCTACACAACGTAGAGCTTCGGAACGCGTTTAGACCTAGCCATTATGGTCACGCACTAGGATTACATAATCCTCCAAAATAAAAGCTCTTTAAATCAAAGGCCTGAGAAGTCGGCCGACAAGCAACCACTTGTCCATCGACTCCTCAGGCCTTTTTTGTT
>JAGOLU010000112.1 GCA_017993865.1 Candidatus Woesebacteria bacterium | reverse complement strand
TGAGCCTTTGAAATCAGCGAAGAAATACCCGAATACGCCTGCGAATATCCCTCTCATCGCCCAGTCTGTGGCTCAGATAAAGGGAGTGGATATTAGTGAGGTGGCCGATGTGACAACGAAGAATGCTCACAAGCTCTTCAACTTACCAAAATAGAAAGGTGAATACCATGGCAAAGAGGAATCCGGTGATCATACTGTCGAGCATATACCCGAATACTCCTCCCAAGAAAAAAACCCCATACATAATCCAAATACTAAATTCGCGACGGACGTGCATGGCGAAGTGAATTACCATGATGAATAAGCCGCTCCCCACGATATAAAAGAGTAATTGTTCTGTCATACGTGTAATAATTCTGCCCACTGCTTTCGGAATGCACCTATCGAATAGTGAGCGCTCCGATCTCGTGCCTCCTGTCCTAGTTTTTCTCTGTGCTGAGGATCTCTTTGCATCGTTACAATCTGATCTACGATCTGCTCAATATCTGTAGGATTTACAAAAACAGCTCCTTTGTCGCCGGAAATCTCATGAAATATGGGTGCGTCGGATAGGATGGAGGGTGTGCAGAAATGGGCTGCCTCCACGTAAGAGTATCCAAATCCCTCATCGAGTGAGATGAGGATATTTGCAAGAGCATTCTGGTAGAGAGTGGCGAGAATCAAATCGTCTATGAACCCCGTCGTAATAATAATATCTGAGTGCTGTCTGGCCAATCCTAGGAAGTCCTGGAGGTCTTTGAGCCAAGGGTGGTTTTGCACTCGCTCTACAAAGGCTCCACCGACGCACACCAGCTGTGTGTTTGCTGCAATAGCCGCCCGAGCCACAGAAACAATATTTTTATGCCAATTAACGTCACCGACGTAGATAAGGTATGTATTAGGTTTAAGATCGTACGGCAACATCTTTGGAGTTTCTTGAGGATCAATCTCCTGGAGAGAAGAGTAAGGGTAGGCAACGTGGACTTTGGCAATGGGTACGTGGAGCACTCTGATAATATCATCCTTACTCGTATTGCTGTCAGTCACAACCAAATCAAAAAAGCGCAGGAGTAAGCGATTCAATACGGTCCACACCCGACCCTTAACTCCAACCCAAGGAAACTGGGGGAATTTAAGAGGAATAATGTCGTGAATAACTGCAATCTTTTTCTGGCTCTTGCTAAACAACTCTGCGCTAATTTCAGGTCGTGCGATAACGTTGAAAAAAGGGTTTATAAAAACACCCCTGATGTTCTTGTCATCGAGTGTTTTGCGCAGAGCATCCACATAGCGACCTAGACCGCGGATTTGGGACTGGGCATTGTTCGAGGAGTTATTTGAAATGGTTATACTGGTTTCCATAGGGTGAACTTCTGGTCACTTCTCTCGACTAGCATTGATGAATGTATTTATTTGACGAATATCATCCTGAATCTGATCCTGGAGCTGAGCAAAAGTATCAAATTTTTGTATATTTCGAATCCATTGTACTATCTCAACTCCAATTTCTTCCGGATTGTAGTCTATAGCAAATTGAGGCGCATTCAGTATATGGACTTCTAAGCTTGGAGCCTGATCTTCTGCAGTAGGACGTGGTCCATAATGGAGAGCAGCATCAAACATCACCACTCCCTGTCCATATCTCAGAGCTACTTTGCTCGCGTATACGCCAAACAGTACGTCTAATGACGCTGGTATAGCCAGGTTGATCGTGGAGACTACATGAGTCGTACCGACTCCACTTCCCGCAATCTGGTGGCTTTGAAAGGATGCAAACGGCATATCTCGATTATATCAGAAATGAGGGACAAGGGTCGATTCGACCGGTATTTCATCATGATATAATAACTCGTTAGTTCTCCTGTATTTTTCATATGAAACCTCTCCAAAAACTCAACATAAAGCTTATTGACCAAACGCTACCTATTCCTCAATATCACACAAGAGGTGCTGTGGCGTTCGATGTATACAGCCGCGTAGACATGGTCATCGAACCATGGAAGCCATCTGTGATACCTCTCAACCTCGTTGTCGCTGTCCCGGATGGGTGTTTCTTGATGTTATCGGCACGCAGCTCAACAGCGAAAAAATTCGGGCTCATGGTGGCGAATGGGGTCGGTATTATCGACCAGGACTATTGTGGAGACAATGACGAAATAGGCTTCAGTGTCCTCAACTTCACGGGGGAGCCTGTACATATTGAAAAAGGAGATAGAGTAGGCCAGGCAACACTGGTTAGTATTGCGAAGGCAGAGAAATTTGTTGTTGTTGAGAAAATGCAAGAAAAAGACCGAGGCGGATGGGGAAGCACGGGTCACTAATGGCTTATTCCGGTTCTGCACTGCCTTCAAATATCACCCTTTTTAGCTCTGGGTGGCTTTTATAGAGTATATTGAGACAATTTCTTAGGTGTAATGCATATCGATAGTGTGCGCCCACTCCCGTACGGAGCTCAGCCTCATAAATGAACTTATCGAGAGTAGTCGTGTGCTCAAATCGGTAAGTATGGCCGAGGAGAGAATAATAAAAGTATCGAGCGTCATTTTTCATCAATAGCTTATCCATAGTCGCCATCTGTTGTTTAGCAAGCATTGAGAGCGATTCTATACGTTTTTTCATGGTTACATCGTCTGTCTGGTCAATCGAGTTATAAAACCCGTTGGGCTTGAGTGTCGCAACTTTCTGGCCGGTGCGATGACGGTTGAGATCCCGCATCTCTGCAAACGCAACCTTTTCCCAGCCAAAATGCACCCCAATCCTCCTCACTTCATCTCCGCAGATAGAATACCGATTCGTTCGCATAATAAGAGCCTTCTTGAGATTCATCTTTTTTGGTTCGTATGTCATTAAAAATGCGCCGTCAGTGCTTACCTTTTTGGATTTATATTGCTTGGTGCGCTGGAGCGTGTGGGCGATAACATCGACAGAGTCTTGCTTGAGCTTTGCATGCCGGATAAGCCGCGGTGTCACAAACTCAAGTTGTTTGCGCATGGCTTCTCCCAACGTAACAAATTCTTTCAACG
>JAGOLU010000111.1 GCA_017993865.1 Candidatus Woesebacteria bacterium | reverse complement strand
CGAGCACACTCTCCATGCTCGCAAGAAGATGCTGCGCAGCGTGAGGAGTAAAGGGAGGGGTTTTGGAGAGATCTATATGAAGTTTGTTGATCACACTCTGAATGGCTTCGGTGGTTTTCTGAGACTGCACGAAGATACTCGCGTTATGGGTATTGAGGACACGAGCTACGCCAGTTCCAGTCTGATCATTAGTGAATGAGATACTATGCATAATCCTTCCCCTCAATATAACAGGGATATGACAAGGACTGCAAGCGCTACTACTATCTGAATAGTGCTGACAAATTGGATAAGATCTCCGTGTTCGGTGACCACAGTCTTCCTCAGTGAAGTAACCTGACCATAAATCAACACGCTGTAGAACACATATATAATCCCAAGCACAATAACAAAGAGCTTGAACAACAACCCTATAAATGGGATAGTCATGAAAAATGCGATTACGCTTTCCATAGGTTATGTTATTTCGCCAGAAGCGACATTTTCAATGATAACGAGAGCTTGATCTGGATTGGGAACATTATCGTAGATAATATTTTGGATGTATCCTTCCGTTTGAACATTTATATCTCCGTAGTTAAAGATCTCACGGAAAAACCCACTTGTTTTGGAGGTGACATCTGCGACTTTGGTCACGGGAGCCTGAATAATTTGGCGTCTCACTATGCCATAGTAGTTGATATCAATGATTCTTTTGTTCGTTACAAAACCTACCGTATAGTACCAAAGCAAAAAATTATACCAAGCATAGGTGAGGACTCCGACAACAGCCAATGTATTGAGCCAAAAATAAGTCTTTATGTTTAACGACTGACCACCGAATACATCAAAAAGGAATACGAGAATTACTATAGCAATTGCATTAAATACCCACGAAACTTGGGTGAATGGGTGAGCGCGGAGCAGAAGAATGGTGTGTTCGTCAATGTCTGAGCCACCGAATGAAGTGTTCGGAAGTACACAAAACGAATCAAGGACCTGACGATCTGGCTGGAGAGATGTAGGGGTCATTGTGTTATTGGTGATTATAACACAAGCGAATATGTGCAACGAGTCTATTGCAACAATTCAAAGTCTATGGTAAACTAGAGTCTCCTGGTTATTGAAGCGACGTGGTACCAACCTTTCCCATCTCGAACAAGGTCTTGAAACGCGTCAGCGCTGATGATACTCCCGCCAAAGCGGCGATGGGGGAAAGTAAGTCGTAGCCAGGTTTTTTTATTGGAATAAATCGAGTATTCCTGAATCATCTGTGGTCGATTCGTCCCACTCTACAGAAGATGGTGCCACAAAAATACTGGAATTGATGGTGCCTTTCTGACAAGATTGACGTAACGACGTAAACGCTTTTGACTGATTCTCATCTCCACCCATTTGTTCTTCAATAATGCTCCCTATGTCAATGTCTATACCTTCAGAACCTGGTAGTAAACTTGAGAATAAATCCATGTACTGACTAAACCCGCATTGTTTGGTCCCGGTATTTGCGGCCCACGTGTAGAGGCAATCACCACTCAGAAGCGTGTTTTCTGTGCGCTCCCCCGCACCATTGGTGAACCTAACTTTATTATTTTGAATATAGAGTTTCGCTGTGCCTCCATCCGTTATAGTCGAGCAACTCCAGGGGCCTTGAAGGTCAAGCTTGGGGAGGTTTTCTGACTCTTTCGAGGGGCTCGGATTATCGAGCATGGATGCGGATACGGTCGCGAGCTCCGCTGAGTTGGTGCCTAGCTCTCCATTTGCCTGGTCAAAAATCATACGCATACCAACATCTGCGGGCGGCACGTCTTTGAGTGCGGTAGTTGGCTGAGCTTGGGGTAAGTTGGCTGGCTTATTGGTGTTTTGTTGATCGGTGCGCGCTTTCCCCTCTTTCCACAAGAAAAGTACTATGACGAAAAAGAACGCAATGAGTAGCACTCCAAAATGGCCCGCTGTCTCAAACAATTCGGTGATCCGTGAGTCGTTTGTACGAACAGTGTGTATCACCGTGTCACGAATGTGTTTTGATAGTGCATTTTTCTTTTTGGTGCGCATGTAGATCTCAGTGTATCAAATTCAATCGAGAATAGATAACTTTATTTGCTCAGTTTCTTCATGTATAGAAAACATCTTTGATGTCACCTGTCTATTCAAGCAGTCTGGTGGGCTCTGGAATATTCGCCTGATCCTGAAGCTGGATCTTATCGACAATGCGGTTCAATTTGGTTGTTCTGGTCTGCGCAACTATTTGATACTGTCGATTCGCACTATCTATCCGATCTCCTAACTTATCAAACTCCTCACTATATTTTGTGAATTCATCTTTGAATGTTTGAATATAGGTGATAATCGAGCGGAGGTTCTTTTGCACACTGAAGTATTCGTATGCCTGCCGCACCATGCGCAATATGGCGGTGAAGCTAAACGGTCCTGCAAATACTACTTTCTGACGCAAGCCCTCATTCCAAATTTCATTCATCTCATCGTAGATATATGAGAATATTTTTTCGTTTGGAATAAAAAGAATGACAAAATCTACGGTGTTTTCTTCAGGATTGATGTAGTCTCGTGTTGTCACTTGCTTGATTTTTGCTTTGATATCTTGCTCGAAGAGTTTCTTAAACTGATTGCGCTGTTGCTCATCGGTGGCTTCAACAAATTTGAGAAGATTTTGGTAGGGGAATTTCGCATCGATATTTATTTTCATCCCGTTGGGCAAAAGCACCGTGAAGTCGGGTCTAGTGCCATGTTGTTGAGATTCTTGAATAAGATAATCTACTCCTTGTGCAAACCCAGCCATGGTGAGCAAATCTTTCGCAACTTGCTCGCCAAAAATCCCTCGTTGCTGATTGTTGGAAAGCACAGACTGGAGTTTGGTGGTGGCTTGGATAAGGCTATCTGTCTGCTTTGATTGTGCGGTGATTTGTTGTCGCAAACCTTCAAATGAGCCAATGCGCTCGCGCTCTGCTTTCTCAAGCTTTTTGTTTGCATCTTGCAGTTCATCATGCAAATGTTTGATTGTTTTTTCTA
>JAGOLU010000022.1 GCA_017993865.1 Candidatus Woesebacteria bacterium | reverse complement strand
TCTCAAGTTATACCAGTGTATCAACAGGCAAGCGCGGCGACTGGAGTACCTTGGGAAATATTTGCCGCAATTCATTATATTGAAACAAATGGGGGGGACTTTAACCCAAACCAGTCACTTATAAGTGGTCGGCCGCTTGGCACCCCAGAACCTGACCAGGGTGGACAAGTGTATACCAGTTTGTACGAAACTGCTCTCGTGGCTGCTAACGTTTTTAAATCTGCTTATGGATCACAGAGTGGGCCATACACAGATTTTCGCCGACTAGTAACTGCATTTGCCGGCTATAACGGCACGGGTAATAGACAGTGTTTTGAAAATGGTACGCCCAAACCACAAACAGAATATACGGGATGTCCCGCGCTCTTTCTGAATGAAGATCATTTGTATCCCCTCGCATGTTATGACACACGCCATGAGAATATGTGGCTCGTCTACTGCGGAGATCATCAACTTTGTCCAGAAGTGAGTGCCACCTATCATGGTCACAAATTCTCTCCTGGCCGTGTGGGAGCTCTGGCACTTATTGCAGGTATTCAGGCAAGAAATCAACCAACCGCCACGCCTCCCACAGCGGCTTCCCCCACACCTCCGGCAGAGAGTTTGAGACATTTTAATCAGTGCGACCAGGCTTTTCAGGATGCGAGTTTTGGCAGCTGTACCAAAGATGGACAACTAGTCCCGCTCCTGTGCGCTGCAGGATGCGTGCCTACATCGATGTCTCAGGTAATTGCAAGTTACGCAGATTCATCGTATACACCCGTCGATGCGGCAAGAGCCTTACGAAATGGATCGCACTTAAGCTGCGATGGCTCCGACATGATCTATCAAAATCAACTATTGAATACATATTCTTCTTCAATTGAGAAAGGACCTATCACAGATAGTAATGGTGCTTTAGCAGTGGATGCCAGTCGGCTCAAACCATTTTTTGATGAAGGGTGGACGGCACTCGCACGTATCGGATACACTCGCGAGAGATATGGCTCTACCGTCCGCGGTCATTACATTTGGATCACACGGATTGATAGTAATAATGATGTGTGGGCGTATGACCCCTACTTTGTAAACACCGAAGTCATGGGTCAAAATGCCCAAGCACCAATCAATATGAACGGTCTGGTGCGGAGAGAATATTCCGGGAGCGATTTCACCTCTATAGATATTACTAAATTCATGTTGGTGCGCAAAAAATGAACAAAACTAAAATCCTCATCATTATCGGGACAATGGCCCTCGTCTGGTTGTTTTTAATATATATTCTCCTTGCGAAGTTGAAATCAAATGATTTCAATGCAAGTGTTTCAGTAAGTACGACCACACCAACGAGACCTCCTAACACCCCGACACCCAAGCGCACCTATGTCACTCTTGCAAACAATCAACTCCTTTCAAGCACCGGAGACGCTAATGACGCTCCCGCTCCCGAAGTTACTGCATCAGCCCAGCGAGGTAATCTACTCGCGTCGCTCCCCGTTAGGACTGAAGTATTCCAAATCGTTATGGATTATAAGCAGGCAAAGTATGTGGCGACATTCACCGACAAGACGAACGTGGAAAACAAAAATATTTTCCAAAAATGGCTCCAACAAAACTATCCTGATATGAGCATTGAAGAATTTATAGTAGACTAAACTGACATGTGGATTAAACAACGTATCACCACTGTAATGCGAGCGCACATCATTTTATTTGTTCTTGCGGCTTTTGTTGCGCTCAATGTGATCTTTCTAGCACCTCTCGTGCGCACAGAAGGCCTGAGTGATATTTTTGGCGCAGTTATCCCTCCTGGTGCGCAGCCAGGAGATTATGCGGGTCAGGGTGCGGTAACCGCTGTGCCCACACTAAGCGGCACAATCACTCCACAACAGTCAGGGACTCCACCGGCGGGCACGCTCACCCCCACACCAGAAGGAAATTACACTCCCATCGTGGTAAGTGGTCTCACGTATTATCCACAATGCTCCTCACCAGCCATCCCTGGAGCATACTGGTCTGGTCAGACCATGCCTGGTTGTGCAACATATTGTGAGTATGGGTGTGCCATTGCCTCATCAGCCATGATTTTCTCCTCACTCAGTGGGCAGACGAAAGATCCTAAACAATTTATGGACTTATATACTCAATCTGGCTCTCCAAATTGTTTGCTCAGCTATACGCGCATGACGTCACTTTTTAACGCACATAACATCGACACATCGCCATTTTTGGTAGTTCCTACCAACCTAACTATTGAGCTTACGTCTGTTCAAGGAAGCTCTTATATAGATCCTTTCTTGCAAACAGGTCAAACACTTCTCGTCGGTGGAACGATCAATACGTATACGCATTGGGTGTGGATTGTAGGAAAAGAAAATGGACAGTATATGGTCATGGACCCCTATTGGTCAGCTCCATCCTCAGGAACGGGCGCGGATTTCCCCGTGATTCCATATACATCTAATCGGTACCAGTCTTTTATCATTCGGAGTTTCCTACCCGTTAAAGCAAGAATATGAAAAAACTCATTATCGCTTCAGGGATTTTGCTTATCGTACTCCTGATTATTTTTATAGTGTTAGTGAATAGAAAAGTTATTAAGGTTCCTTATCTGTCTTCCATTTCTCCCACACCAAAACCGCTCGCCAAACCAACATCGAAGCCGACGATATATCCCGAATATCTCCTTCCCACACCCAAAAGTCTTGCACCCCCCGAAGACCCTAATGCGTTTGAAAAACAACCTAAAGACAAACAGGAATATAGCACACTCTTTTTCGAGGTTCCTATAAACACCAATGACTATATGGTGTACTTCGATTTTGCAGAGTCAAAATTTGATGTGACCGTCTTCACCGATCAAGGCATGGAAGACTATCGGAGGCTTCGACAGAAATACCCGAGTTTGAAAGATTCTTTCTTCACCGTAGTTGACCAGCGCATCGAGCTCTTCAAGCCTTGATAAGCCACGCTTGCCATTTTCTGCCGTCACTTGATTTTGTACACCACTCCCTTCCCATCGGTAGATCTGTAGACCTCTGTACCAAGCTGAGTGAATTTCTCCTCGCTGATTTTCTTCTCATTTGCTTCGTATTTCTGGCGTTCATTCGAGGCAATAACTACATACTCAACCTTGTACTTGCGAAGTAGTCTGCGAGTTAAATCGATGTTCTCGCTTTGGTATATAGACTCAATGTCTGGGATACGAACTCCCACCACGTCTGAGGTGCCTCGCCACAGCCACTCGTGCACCCACCACCCCGCGACAGTCGGTAAGCCTGTGTAAGAGGAGATAACATCGAAATCAGTATAACTATCTCCTTGTGCTTCCAAAATAACGGGCTGTCCGCTTACGTTTGTTTCGAAGTAGCGCACAATGTCATATATATCTGGATGCGTATCTTTAAGCCATGCAGTGCCATCAAGGTTTACTGGTTTTGTTAAGTTGCCATAATACGATTGCACCGCAAAGTTCATGTATAGCAAGTTCATGAGTATCCCCAAAGACGCCAAGACGACGAGGATCCTTCTCAGCGTTGCATATACGTTTGGCAATGTTGTGATGCGCCATAGCACATAGATCGAGGCAAGAGACATCATAGTATACGCTTGATAGCCTAGTTTGAACATGGTGTTTGCTCTAAAGTGAGTTGGGTAAATGTCTTTCACATAGAAGAATTCGGGGATAATAATGAGGAAGGTGCCGAATAAGAAAAAGAGGCCCACAAACTTGTCAAGATTTTCGAACTTGCGCTCCTCTGTGGCCTCGGCATGTTTTAGTTTGGCTAGATATCTCCTGGTCAAAACCATAATGAGCGCGAGGATGAGTGCAAAAAACCAAAAGAATCCCCACAAAATAGCCACTTGGTAGAGCTCTGACCGCTGACAGTTCCCCTGCTCAAACAAAAATGGTCCGATCTTGAACGTCGTTGCTCCACTTTGGGCAAATTTTTGCACAAGCGGGAAGGCACAGTTGACCCCCACCCCCGACACAAACGGTTCAAAGAAAACAGAGAATGGAAGTGAGAAATAGATGAAACCAAATACAAGAATGATAATATTGATCACCAGCGCGATGCTCAATCCATGCAGCACAAAAAGCATGAGCAGCGAGAGTAGCATAAAGATGGGCCCATCGAAGGCATTAGTCATAAACTGCACCGCAGTGAGAAAGCCGAGCAGGAGCGTGAAGGGTACATACGACTCAATACATTTGACAAGCAATGTCGAGATGAAGCCATGCCCGAATAGTCTCTGAATCATGGCTGTGTGCTTATGAGAAGTGTTCTCTGTACCTTGTGGGGTGTCAGCATGTCTTTTCCGTGACCATTTTTCAACAACGAGTGGCATGAAAACCAACATGAACAGGGCTAAGGTCAAAAGCACAAAAGGAATATCGAACACATGTCCATGCAAATCAGCGACCACGTAGGAATAAGAAGGGAATTCATGGATTGTCTTAGGGATGAACCTTGTGGCATTTGGATACCAGTAGTGTGAGTATTCACCGAGCGCGGCAAGGATGTTCGGAAATTTTTGTTGAACCATTGCAAAAAGAGCTGGCAGATCGGGGAGGACTGTCCAGGGTGGTACCGGGCTCTCATTCTCATATCCCTTGGTGAACAGATATATTGTGTGCCAGTTACCCGCCATGTTCAGAATAAGCGCGCCTATCAGGCCATACAACGCCAGCCGAACAGTGCTGAATAATTTTTTCGCACCATATACGACAATCTGCGCATAGCGGATCAGATTCGTGACAATACTGAATGTCATTGACAGTGAGAGACCCAAGATATTTGCAAGAATAAGATTGTAGCCTACTCCAGCGGGCACACCAGTAAGTTTGGTGAGGAGTGCGCCTGAGAGGTGACCAAAATAGTAGTAGTTAATGAAGTATCCTGCGGGTCGCGTGTCTAAGTCGGCACTGTAC
Organism: Candidatus Woesebacteria bacterium; assembly: GCA_017993865.1. Taxonomy (GTDB): domain Bacteria; phylum Patescibacteriota; class Microgenomatia; order UBA1406; family GWC2-37-13; genus JAGOLU01. The sequence goes on along the minus strand of JAGOLU010000022.1, from coordinate 6,308 downwards.
CACATATCAAGTGGTGGAAAATATGTGGACCGAGCTATCGATTGCATAAATCCAAAATCCATAAACTTTTCGAGCCCATGGATGCTGGGTTCTTGACCACGGACAATTGTCCACATAAGCAACCCTGCAAAAAACAGAACTTCTTCAACAATTATCCATTGTATTACTTTTCTATTGCGAACAATCATCGCGGGAATGTCAATATTTTTTTGAACAATAAATCTTCGGTAGGCAATAAAACCAAACACCAACAGAGCAACAAGAATTTGAGTCCTCCCAAACGGAACAAGTCGGAGGATCCCCAAGAGCAACGAGGTATAGGTAAGCAGGATAATGCCTATGGCTTTCGAGAAAGCGTACCCTTTATCGAGTGTTTTGCCAAATAGTTTATGCGAGATGGGAAAGAAAACGATGCCAACAATGAAAAGATATATGTACCAAGACAAAAAGTGAAGAAGCCACTCCATAGGTATAAACTCAAATAAATATCTAATAGTTCGCTTACATATCGTACTTAAGATTGTACAAAAAGCAAGCCGTTCGTTTGCTACAATACTGATTGTGGATAAATCATATCAACCATCCCATTGGGAACCAATAATCAGACAAAAATGGGAAAAAGAGAATCAGAATGTTGCTCAGGTAGATATCAAAAAAGAGCCGTTCTCTATCATCTTGCCTCCCCCAAACGCAAACGGGAGCTTGCACACCGGGCATGCCATGTATGTGTACGAAGATATTATGATTCGGTATGCACGACAGCAAGGAAAGATTGCTCTTTGGCTGCCAGGATCCGATCATGCAGGGTTTGAAACGCAATTTGTATTTGAAAAACATCTTGCAAAACAGGGTGAAAGCAGATTTAAATATGACAGAGAGGAGCTCTACAAAATGATTTCTGAATTTGTGGCACAAAGCAAAGGTGCGATAAACGAGCAGTTCCGATCAATTGGATTCAGTTTAGACTGGTCTAAAGAACAATACACCCTGAACCCCGAGATTGTTGAGATCGTGCACCAGACATTCAAGAAACTCTTTGACGCAGGTCTTTTGTACAGAGCCGAAAGACTCGTAAATTACTGTACAAAAGACGGGACGAGTTTCTCCGATCTAGAAATAGAACATGTAGAGCGAACAGACAAGCTCTACTACATGAAATATGGTCCGTTTGTGCTTGCCACGACGAGGCCAGAGACAAAGTTCGGTGATACCGCAGTTGCAGTCCATCCCCACGACAAACGGTACAAACAATGGATTGGAAAGAAGATAACATTCGAAGGGTTAACCGGATCGGTCACTCTTCAGGTGGTTGGTGATGAGGTGGTTGATCCAACATTCGGCACGGGAGTGGTGAAGGTCACCCCTGCACACGATATGACCGATTGGGAAATTGCAAAAAGACATAACTTGCCAATGAAACAAATTATTGGATTCGATGGCAAACTGACCGAGATTGCTGGTCCGTATGCCGGTCTGCGCATAAAACCCGCCCGAGAGAAAGTGGTGGCCGATTTGTGGGAGAAAGGTCTCATAGATCATATTGACGAAAATTACACTCATACCGTCGGCACCTGTTATAAGTGTGGTCAGACGCTTGAGCCTTTGCCGCTCTCACAATGGTATGTCTCGGTCAAACCACTCGCAAATCAAGCCAAGAAACTCATCCAGTCGGGAGAGGTAAAGATTCATCCGTCCAGGTTTAAACGAGTCCTCACTAAGATTCTCGATAACTATATTGACTGGAATATTAGCCGACAAATAGTGTGGGGAATTCGCATTCCGGCGTTTCAAAATATGAAGACCAAAGAGTGGGTCGTTGAACTCGATGCTGAGAAGCAAGCCAAGCTTCTCGCTTCTGCTGATTGGAAGCAAGATCCAGACACATTTGACACGTGGTTTTCCTCTGGGCAGTGGCCCTTTGCGACGCTTATGGCTGTCGCGAGTACAGAGTACAAAGTGCGGAGTGCAGAGCTATACAAGCTAATCTCAAATGTCGAAGAACCGTATAAATCGTGTAGAGATGATTGTGAAGATTGTGAGTCTGGCATGTGTATGAGTGAAAAACAACCTACAAAAAAATCTTCTCATCGTGCAAAAACAGACACAGATCTATTGATAAAACCCGAAGCGAGTTTGGCAGACGAACAAGATTTACAATCATCTGACAGAGCGATGAGCAAAGCGCTTCAGTTTTTCAACTACTTCTACCCTACCTCGGTCATGGAAACCGGATACGATATTGCACGAGCATGGGTTGCACGCATGCTCATGCTTGGACAGTTTGTTACTGGGAAAACCCCTTTCAGGCATGTGTATTTGCATGGAATGGTGCGGGATGCAAAAGGTCAAAAAATGAGCAAAAGCAAAGGAAATGTCTTGGATCCTCTGAAGATCACCAGTCAATATGGCACAGACGCACTGAGACTTGCGCTCGTCTTTGGCACGGCGGCAGGGAGTGATGTGAGCCTTTCTAATGAAAAAGTTATTGGCATGAGAAATTTTATAAACAAAACATGGAATATCGGACGATTTATCATAAGCATGACGAGTAGTGAATCAAAAGATGCGAACAGTACGTCCGAGTTATCCCAGACAGAGATCGTAGCTCTCGTTAAAGAATTAAAGAGTGAGTTTAGACAAGTCGAGAAGAGACACCACAAACATCTGAAGAACTTTGAATTTTCACACGCACTGGTTGAGCTTCATGAGTTTATATGGCATCGTTTTGCTGATGTATACATAGAGAAGCTCAAAGACGTCGCCAAATCAGGGGATCAGAAAGTGCAGGAATTACTGAGCCAGACGTATCTGGCAAGCATAGAGTTGCTGTATCCATACGCTCCTTTCGTCTGTGAAGCGATCAAACACTCATTTGCCCAAGAAGAAACCTAAAAGAATGATATAATTCTTTGGCTGGTATAAACCAATCTTACTATTGATTTTTAAATTATCTTTTCTCTATGAAACGCACATTTCAACCAAAAAAGGATAAGCGCAAAAAGAAACACGGATTCTTCGCTCGTATGGCCACCGCAGATGGTCGTAAAGTTCTTGCTCGACGCCGCGCCAAAGGACGCAAGCGATTAACTGTCTAACCAATCCCTCTTTTTTCTTTACACCATGTTCGACTCAATCATCATTAACCCCTTCTTAAACGTTGTTGTCGCATTGTACAAACTATTTATTATGATTGGGTTGCCAGGAGCGTTTGGTTTTGCCATCATATCGCTCACCGTTATATTTCGGCTAATACTCCACCCATTCTTCAAACAACAGATTGAGAGTCAGCAAAAACTAACCGCGCTTAAACCCAAAATGTCAGAGCTTGAAAAAAAGCATAAAGACGATAAAACTCGCCTCCAACAAGCACAGCTTGATCTCTACAAAGAACATGGGATCAACCCTGCTTCTGGCTGCCTTTTCGCCATTGTTCAGATACCTATTTTCATTGGTCTGTATCAGACCCTTCAACGCTTTGTGGATGCGGCAAATAGCACCACAATGGCAGGGAATATAAACAAAATTCTATATAGCAAGATCTTAACCATACAGACACTTGATCCCCATTTCTTTTTCTATAATCTCGCCATTGCTCCCCAACACTATTCAATTATCGAGTTGTCGTTCAAGACTGGCGTCGCTTTTCACCTTCAGAATTTACCCTACATCCACTACATGCTCATCCCGCTCGTCACTGGACTCTTGCAATATGTGCAGGCACAAAAAACCATTGGCGCCCAACCACAAAAATCAAAGGAAGAACCCAAAAAAGATGGTGAAAAAAAGGACGGAGGATTCTCTGGCGATTTCCAATCTGCGATGAATACGCAAATGAAATATTTCTTCCCCGTGATGATCGCATTCTTTTCATACCAGCTACCCGTTGGTCTGAGTTTATACTGGAATATATTTTCAATCTTTAGTATAATTCAGGCTGTGAAGACAAGTAAAACAACAATGATCGTCAGTCAGGCTAAAACAAAAAATAAAGAGTGAGATTCTAGATTCTAGATTCTAAGAACTATTCTTAGATTTTGGAATTTAGAATTTTCCGCCAAACTTGTCCACCTTGCACAAAGATGGAGCAGAATCAGGCTGAGACACACACTTTTTATGGATACTGCACAAACGGTTCAGACAATCACTCAATCGATCGTTGACTTTATGGTCACCGATGCTACCGTTGAGGTAGTAGAAGAAGACGGTATCTATAAAGTATTCATTCAAGCTGGAGACAATGCTCCCGCCATCATTGGGAGACATGGTGACACCATCCGCTCAGTACAAAAGATTTTAGAGGTTGCCTGTTTCAACAAACTAGGAACCCGTATTGAACTCATGGTGAATGTTAATGATTATCGAGAGAAGCAGATTGAAAGATTGCAGAACATCGCGCTTGAGATCGCGGACAAGGTTCGGGCAGAACAGCGACCGATGCCTTTTAGAGGACTAAACTCATATGAGCGACGTGTGGTACACGAATATATCACCAAGACCCACACAGACCTTACTACCTATTCGACTGGTGAAGGTAGGTTCCGTGAGCTCGTTATTGACTTGCAAAATGGTAGTTCTCGTGCGTACAATGAGACCGATGAACAACCACTCTCGCCAACAGACGAAAGCTAACTCCCCCGTAACAAAAATGGGCTGGAGGCAATTGGGGTCGTTTGTTTCTATTTTTGGCGCACTTCTGTGTATCCCCGCTCTTCTCTTGCTTGACATCCTATTTTTTCAGTTCACCCGCCCGAGTTGTGCGGCATGTGCAAATCTCACTGAGTTTTTGACCAATAGTTCAACAACCCTTGCCTTTGTCCAAAGCAATTCAGCGCTCACTAACCTATTACACATTTCTAAGAAATTCGTATGAATCCCGAAGTCGTAGACCAAAACATAGAAACCGAAGATGAGAAAATGAGCATTAAGGTTGGTATGGAAGAGGGTAAGCGAGAGTTGGCGGATGTCAAAAAAATGTCAGGGCCGGCCAAAGAAGCTCAAATGGAAGCTGTGGTCAAAAAACTCCTTGGGCCTGGAGTAAAGAACATGACGCTAGAAGAAATTATGAAGCTCAGCGAAGATGAGATACAAGGTATGATTGATGGACGAGCGCGCAAAGGAGAAAACATGCAGAAGATCGGTAAGTTCATAGGCAAGGTCCTTTCGGGATTCGGCGAGAAAGGATCAGGTGACCCTATAAACCCCTTGCTTGAAAAGCTCGAGAAAATACTTACTACAAATCCCGAAAAACTGAAGAAAGAGCTGAAGAATTTCCCTCCAGAAAAACGGGCAGAGATTTTGGCGGTGTTTAATGCATTCGTTGACGTGGCAATCAAAATGAAAGTGCACGCTGCGTTTGCACCCGCATACGCGTCTTTTGTTATCAAGCTGTTCACTGATAAAGAGTATCTCACGCTAAACAAACAAGGGGTAAGTACGCAATCAAAATTTGAACTCGATCTTATTAAGTTTGGCAAAATCAGCCCCGACTTGGTGCATGGTATCTTTAGGCCAGTGCTCACACAGGCATTGGAGGCTGTTGAGCAGGGTGGCATTGCTGGTTTGCGCACTGCAAAAGAGATTGAGGATCGGTTTGCCGAGCTCGTTGCTCCCTCGCAGGTAGATGCGGGTGAAATGCGCCCAGGAGAGAAAGGAACCATTGCTCAATTGGTGGCTCATTACGAAAGACAAAGTGCTGGTTCGTTTGAATACCAAAGGGTCCAAAAACTCCATGCCGATGTGGGGAAAACACTTAACGCGGCAGTGGATGGGCTGTTTGAGGGTGAAGAGCTATTAGTGGTCAATGGAGATCAGATAGACAAACCAACACTTCAATATGACATTATACGGTTCGAGCAGGATGCCGTTGACAAGTGGGGTAAGACAACTGCGTTCTTGTATGCGTATCTTGCCAAGCTTGAGAGCGAACCTCGTATGGGTAATGAGCGCAAACGCCAGGCAGAAAAAATCGCCAAGCTCCGGACAGTCATTGCTGCACGTAATGCGCTCGATTTTCTCCAACACTCAGGCAGCGTTTCGGGCGGCTTTGTTCCGTTTTACGATCGACACTTCCGCTACCAAATTGCGGCTATGAAGCAAAAAAAGGGTCAAAGCCCCGTCATTGATGTTGAGGGCACCTCAGTAGATGAATACGAGTCGTTTAGCGATGATGAAAAACAAATCATTGCATCTGAAACCGCAACACACGTTCGTGAGTCGGTAATTTTCATGGTGAGCAATGTATACCGAAACTATCTCAACATGCGAGATGAACCGAAGGAAGCCTATCAGCAAGCACTTCAACACGGCGG
>JAGOLU010000021.1 GCA_017993865.1 Candidatus Woesebacteria bacterium | reverse complement strand
CTACACTGTGTTTGGTCGGTCCACGCAATTCGTTCAGCGAAAAGATCCGATCTCAGGTATTCAAAGAAGGCCTACAAAGATCAGTGCTCTTCTTACATAATATTCCGGCAGGAGAGCTCAAGTGGCTATATACGCACGCCAAAGCATTCATTTTCCCATCCAAAACCGAAGGATTTGGTCTCCCCATTGTGGAGGCGGCCCTATGTGGGTGTCCGCTCGTATTGTCTGACATACCTGTCTTTCATGAGGTGATTAATGATCAGGCACAGTATTTCGATTTGTACGATACAGAAAAGCTACGAAAGCTCATGCACTTGGCGCTCCATGAGACCGAGAGAAGACAGTACATTTTGAATCAACAATATTCATTCAGAACTATGACAGAAACCATTTTGTCCGTATATAATGGAGCATTGAAGAAATAACATTATTATTTATTTTTATAAATGAAACAACAAATTTCCTTCGGACTTATTCGCAATGTACTCGCAATTATTTTTGTACTCGCAATTCTTGTTGGGCTCAACCCAGTCGGCATTATCAATCCAGGAGAACGTGGAGTCAAGGTGCGACTTGGAAAAATCATAAATATTCTTGATGAAGGGCTCTATGTCCGTATACCACTCATTGAGCGAGTTCACGTGATCAATGTGAAAACGAGGACAATTACCTATGACAATAAGTTGCGAACAGGAGATGAAACAGAACAATCTTCACTCTTTGCTGCATCAAAGGATTTGCAGGATGTGCAGATCGCTGTTGTCGTAAATTATCGAATCGACCCAAAGGCGGTGGGGAACATATTCTCGCAATACGGCCTTACCTACGAAGCCGACATTATTGAGCCTATTATCCGCGAAACGGTAAAATCAATCGCATCTCAGTACACCGCTGAAGAACTCGTAACAAAGCGTTTGGACTTTTCTGAAAAGGTAAACTCACGACTCGCTGATCGACTCAAAACCCGCCAAGCACTGCTCGAACGGTTTAGTGTAACGAACTTACAATTCTCGACAACCTTTACAGAGGCAATTGAAAAGAAGGCAACCGCAGAGCAGGAGGCGCTCGCAGCTAAAAATAAACTGGCGCAAGTCAAATATGAAGCGGAGCAACAAGTGGCGCGAGCAACTGCCGAAGCAGAATCTATTAAAATTCAAAGCGAAGCAATCCAGGCGCAGGGCGGAGCAAATTATGTGCAACTCAAGGCGATTGAGAAGTGGGATGGGAAACTTCCAACGCAGTTTATACCAGGGCAAACTGTACCATTTTTGAATTTGAAGTGACGAGGAGATTACAGGGTGCTCAGTAACAAAAAGAATGAGGGGTGGCTGGACACCCCAAGAAAAAAAATCAGTTTGACTACGCCCAGACGCCGGAGAGCTTGCGCTCCTCAACATCTATGTCCGTGATGTCAAAGCCTTTGTTGGCGACCCAGATCACTTTATGGATCACCAATTCCTGGGCGACGTCGGCGCGACACTCGTAGGTGCCGACCCGCCGCCTTCCAACAAAACAAAACCATTTGACGGTTTTTGTTTCCATGGGTTCTCCTTTCTCCATCTTGTCCAGCAGGCCCTCCGCAGGGCCACAAAATGGTTGTTTCGTTATCAGCGGACGCTACTCACCCCTCCTTCTGCAGCCAAGCTGCAGGGAAAAGCGAATAGCCTATAGTTATTATCCCAGAGAGAGAGACATTTATCAAGCGAATACGCAGAATGCGGTATACTTACGGATATGCATAAGCCTCGGGTTGCCTTTGTCTATGACTGGTTCGATACGTCGGTGGGAGGTGCAGAACGGGTCATAAAAGAGCTTCATGAGCTCTACCCAAGCGCCCCATGGTATACATCCCACGTCGATCACAAAGCCGTCCCATGGGCCAAGGGCTGGGATATCCGCCCATCATTTTTACAATATTTCCCGCTTTGGTTTCGTCGAAATCGGGTGCTTTCACTCTTCCTGATGCCACTTGCGTTTGAGAGCTTTGATATGTCAGCCTATGACGTTGTTGTTTCAGTGACATCCGCCTTTGCAAAGGGAGTGGTCACCAATGCAAACACTGAACATATTTGTTATTTGTTGACTCCTCCCCGGTGGCTGTATAGACAAGAGCTTGCTCTTGAGTCGAGCAGAGTACTCGGTTGGCTTATCCGAAAGGCCAGACTATACCTCCAGGCCTGGGATCGCATCGCCGCCCAGCGCGTGGACGAATACCTCACTATTTCACATGAAGTTGCAAACAGGTGCCACGCTGAGTATGCGCGCGAGAGCGAGGTGGTCTACCCTCCCTGTGAAGAAGAAAAGTGGCAGATGCTTCATGCCAGGCACCAAACTCCAGACGTACTGTACAAAAATTTATCGTCAGACATTCCCAAACTTGCACACATTCTTCCCCAATATTTTTTGGTCGTTTCGCGTTTGGAGCCGTACAAAAAGGTTGATATTGCTATCGGCGCATTTGCGATGTATAAACAAGCGCTAGTTGTGGCGCCAGAATTGCACCCTCAGATTGCGCGCAATTGTCGCTTGGTGATTGTGGGAAATGGTTCCGAAAAACACAAACTCCAGAAGCTTGCTCGTCAGTTGAAAATAGACGATAAAACCATGTGGCTCGAGGGTGTCACCGATGAGGTCTTAGCCCAGCTGTATACCCATTGCACGGCTCTAATTATGCCCCAGGAAGAGGATTTTGGCTACGTGGCGCTCGAAGCAGCCACCTGTGGCGCACCCATTATTGCATACGCTCAGGGCGGCCAGACCGAGATATTGGCCGATTATCCCAACAAAGTCCTCTGTGACGACCAAACCGCAGCATGCTTCGCACGCGCACTTGAGAAGATAGGGGACATTCAGTACAATGCTCAGACCTATGAAAATAGTCATATTCGCCGGGGGAGTCGGAACACGTTTGTGGCCGCTTTCTCGCAAAAAATCACCTAAACAATTTGAGAAAGTGATAGACGATGAATCCACTCTCCAACATCTTGTAGCTAGACTTCTTCAAAAGTTTAGTGCTTCTGACATATTTATTTCAACAGGAAGCAGATATAGAGCAACCATTGGTAGACAACTCCCTCAAATATCGAACGAAAATATTATTATCGAGCCTGAGATGAGAGATGTTGGCCCTGCAGTTGGGTTAATGACTGCGATTTTCGCTAAAGTTAACCCTGACGAATCAATGGCAATATTGTGGGGAGATCATATTGTTAATGAAGATGCGAAGTTCCACGATATGTTGACTGCTGCGAACGAAGTGATAGAAAAGAACCCAGAGAAAATCATGTTCCTTGGACATGTTCCCCGATTCGCCAACCAAAACTTAGGTTGGATTGAGTTTGAAAAGGCAATCTTAGGGAAAGCTGGCAAATTTGACTACCATTCATTAGCATCTTTCAAATACAGGCCAGAGAAAAAGTTAGTCGAAGATTACGCCGTAGATGGGTCGCATGCTTGGAATCTTGGTTATTTTGTCACGAAACCGAGATTTTTGTGGGAACAGTTCCGTCTCCATTCACCTGAACTGTACGAGGGCTTGAAAAAAATTCAAGACTCTTATGGTACTTTAGAATATGGAAGCATTCTTTCTGAAGTATATTCAACGTTACCGAAAGTCTCATTTGACCATGCAGTTCTAGAGAAAATTCCGGTTTCGCAGAGCATAGTTATGGTCGCAGATATAGGGTGGAGTGATGTCGGTGCATGGGAGGCTCTCAAAGAGGCTCTTCAAAAAAGCAAAGAAGACAATGTTACTAAAGGAAAAGTTGTGCTCGAGGGGAGCGTTGACAGCCTTGTGTTTGATTATCAGGGTAAAAAACTTGTCGTAGGAATAGACTTGCAGGATATGCTAGTCGTTAACACAGAAGACGTTCTCCTTGTAGCTCCAAAAACGTCAGCATCAAAGGTAAAAAAACTTGTCGAAGGATTTGCGGGTGGTGAATATGAAGAGTTAACCTAAACGGACATCTGTGTCTTGACTATATTTCTTTGATGCAATTTACAAACAATCAGAATGTACAAAAACTATTTTAAGCGAGCGATTGACATTGTTCTTGCAATACTGCTCATACTGGTTTTTATCATTCCCTGCGTCCTCGTCGCCATCGCTATAAAACTCGATTCACATGGCCCCATATTTGCAGATACTCCCATGCGTGTAGGCCAGTATAGTAAGGCGTTCAGGATGTTTAAGTTCCGATCGATGATCGTAAATGCGCATCATATTATCCGCACTGATCCGAAGTACGCTCAGCTTTACGAAGAGTTTAAAAACAATAGCTTTAAGCTGAACAACGACCCAAGAGTTACTAAGGTGGGTAGGTTTATCCGTAAGTATTCGCTCGATGAAGTTCCTCAGTTTATCAATGTGCTTCGTGGAGAGATGAGCATTGTGGGCCCAAGGGCATACTATCAGGATGAGCTCGATCATCAATCTCAAAAATATTGTGATGTTAAATCTGCGCTCCATAAAGTGCTTTCTGTGAAGCCTGGAATTACGGGACTTTGGCAAGTGTCAGGCAGATCAACGGTAAATTTTGATAGGCGCATCCTCATTGACGCTCAATATGTCGATTCGATGACTTTTTTCAAGGATCTACAAATAATTATAAAAACCCCCTTTGCAATGCTCAGTGGGAGAGGAGCGGTATAGAAAGTATGCAACGTCAGCCTTTCATATTTCACATTTTCCGCTACAATATACTGTTTACATTAGTTTGATCTATTTATGTCCAAGAAATCTATTTTAATTCGGGTTGGCGTTGGGCTTTTGGCCGTTACATTAGCCCTCCTTATTGCGTCGTACTTCTTCTTATTCGTTCCCTTCCAAAAGGTACAGAAACGGATGGTTACCCTCAAAACCAAGGCTTCTGAGATGAAACAGATATTCACTCAAAATGACATTGACCTTATTGCAACAAAGACAGCAGAACTACGAAAAGAATTCGATGGACTCCGCCAAGACTCGAAGGCGTTTGAAGCATTCACTTTTGTTCCGCATGTACGGGATTATTTTGCGGCATTGGATGGGGGAGATTTTCTATTTTCTGCTGGCTCACAGGCCATACAGGCCATTGCGCCCATTGCAGACCTTCTTGGTCTTAAAAAAGACGCAGAGGGTAAGTCCAAGACAAACCTCTATGACCTAACCACAGAACAACGCCTCGAAACAGCCCTACTCACCATCGACGAACTCATGAAAAAGATCGAGCCCATATCTGCAGATGTGGCAAAAGCGAAGGCAAAGATTGATACCATCGACCCCGAAAGGTACCCAAAGAAACTGGGAAGCATGGAGGTAAGATCCCAAATTGAAAATGCAAAAGACCAGTTCGACGGCATGTATCGACTTTTGGTGAATGCACAACCTTTCTTGAAACAGCTTCCCACTATATTGGGCAATAAAGAACAAATGCGATACCTCATTATTTTTCAAAACGACAAAGAGCGCCGGGCTACCGGAGGGTTCTGGACAGGAACCACAGAGCTTACCATAGAAAAAGGCAAGTTTGAATTTGCGGGGGTGACCAACATCTACGATATCGATGCGGGCATTCGCCCTGCACAAGCCCCTGACCCTATCGCTCGATATTTCAAAGGCGTAAGTGCGTGGTACCTGCGTGACACCAACATCTCTCCAGATTTGGTAGAGTCGGTCAAAAATTTCCAGTCTTTGTATAAGACATACGGCTCAGCAGTAGAATACGACGGCATTTTCTTTATTGACACCAAAGTGCTCGTTGATCTCATCACCATCTTTGGTGAAGAAGTAAAAACAGACGAGAAAGTCGTTGGGTACGCTCGATATGTGGACGGCATCAAGTTCTCAACGGAAATAGATACGCGTTGCGACTGTCCGCAAGTGATCTACACTCTGCTCCAGTCAATAGGAACACAGGTTGGCTATGAACGTGGCAACAGAAAAGCAATTTTGAGCTCGCTACTCAAAGATCTCATGAACTTCGCGATAGGCGCATCACCCAGCAGATATTGGGGGCGTGTTACCCAAACAATGTTGCAAAATATGGATGAAAAGCATGTCATGATGTATTTTACGAAACCTGAAACTCAGGCGGCGATGGAGAAGATGGGCTGGGCGGGACGAGTAGAAAGCAAAAGCGGGGAAGACTATCTACACATTAACAACGTGAATTTTGGGGGACAGAAGTCCAATCTCTTTGTGAAAGAGTCAATAGAGTCTAGTACAGTCGGAAGCAAACGAACGGTGAAAATCACCTTTAAGAATCCATTTCCCGCTTCAAACTGTAATTTGGAACAAACAGAGGTTCTTTGTTTGAACGCTCCACTCCGCAACTGGATTCGGTTTTATGTACCCAAAGGATCTAAGCTTGGAACTCTCAAAGGGTCGACGACACAAGTACGCACCTATGACGAGCTTGACCTTACGGTTTTCGAAGGATTTATGATAGTCAATCCTGAAGGTCGTGCGGAGGTAAGTGTCGAATATACATTGCCCCCTAGTGTTGACAGCAAGAAGCTTTACATACAAAAACAGGGAGGTGTTCAAGATCAGCAGTGGAGTGTGACTATCGATGGGGAGAAGAAGTTCGACTCCACTCTTCTCAAAGACACAGAGGTTCGATAACCACATAAACCTATTGCATTCGGGTAGGATTTCTTGTTATATTGACTCTTGTATGGCATATTCAACGACTTTCGAGGGTTTTGTGCTCAAAAAATATACTTTGCTTGAGATGACCCAGTCTATAACGGTGTTTACCAAGCAAAGAGGAAAGATGCACTTTATTGTGAAAGGGGGGCAGAAAATAACTTCTCGTCGATCATCTCACCTTCAGACTGGCAACCTTATTGGGATCGATGCAGCTTCGCACCCCAGTGGAACATGGTATGTTCGGTCGACCAATCTACAATCCGGTTTTTCCATACTCAAAGAGTCAGAAGATAAAACGCGAGTTTTGTACAATATATTGCTTGTGCTAGACAGAATGCTACCTTTGGAGCAGGAAGAAGGCATGGTGTATGAGATGCTGCTACGAGCAATAGTACATCTCAATAGTGTTGACGCTAAGCACGATGACGTACTCTTCGCGTTCGTAAGAGAAATATGCGAAACACTTGGCTATGGTCGGTATCCTGTCACGACCTACGATGATATCCACGAGGTTATGAATAAAGTTATAGACGAACAAGTAAGATTTGTAATATAGAGGTTTGAGGGCGAAATTTGCTCGTTGCTGCATATTTCTCGTAATCGTGTTAAAATGTGATCGTCTGTTGTTGCAATGATGCAAGGTTGGCTCTTGCGGAGCGACAATAACAACAAGAGTGATCTATCTTCGTCAAATCGGCGGATTGATAGGTAATTCGGGTGGAACCACGACCATAACGGCCGTCCCGAGTCAGCCTTTGGCTGATTCTGGACGGCTTTTTATAAATTGATAATTGAAAATTATTAATTACTCATGAAATTATGGTAACGTTAGACACAATAGTTGCTTTTGCGAAGAGGCGCGGGTTTGTATATCCAACATCAGAAATTTATGGTGGTCTTGCAAACTCTTACGACTATGGTCCGTACGGCTCTGAGCTCATAAAGAATATTCGCGATCTTTGGTGGACGACCTTTGTCCGCAGACGCCCAGACATGGTTGGCATCGACTCACAAATTATTCAACACCCCACAACATGGGTGGCATCAGGACATGTGGGCTCATTCAGTGACCCGCTTGTTGAGGACAAGAAGACACATAAACGGTATAGAGCTGATCACTTAATTGAGGAATGGCTCCAAAAAAACAAACGCCCAAAAGACGAGGGCGTAGTTGTTGTGGAAAATATGAAAATAGATGAGATGGCTCAGTTTATTACAGACAATAAAATAACCTCACCCGATGGTAACGAGCTTACTGAACCAAAACCTTTTAACCTTTTGTTTGAGACAGAATTGGGTACCGTTTCTGGTGACAAGTCAAAGGTCTATCTCCGTGGTGAGACAGCACAAGGGATATTTGCCAATTTCAAACAAATCCTTGATTCTTGTAGGGTGAAGTTGCCATTTGGCGTCGGGCAAATCGGGAAGAGCTTCCGCAATGAGATTACTCAAGGACAGTTTGTTTTCCGGACGTTCGAATTTGAACAGGCTGAGATAGAATACTTTTTTGATCCTGAGCAAACTGAATGGCAGGTACTTATGGATGAGTGGAAAGAACAAATGTTTAAATTCGTGACGGGCACACTTGGGATCAGTGAGGAGAATCTGCGTTGGCGCCAACACACCGACAAAGAGCGATCACATTACAGTAAAGACACCTACGATCTAGACTACCATTTCCCGTTCGGGTGGAAAGAACTGTGGGGATTAGCATATAGGACAGACTTTGATTTAAAAGCACATATGCAGCATTCGGGCAAATCTCTTGAATATGTAGATTCTGCCACAGGCCGCAAATTTGTCCCCCACGTCATAGAGCCCGCAGTAGGGGTGAACCGCTTATTCCTCATGACCCTTGTAGATGCTTATGCCGAAGAAGACTTGGGTGAGGGGAAGAAACGGACAGTGTTGAGATTAAACCCATCGGTCGCACCGGTGAAAGTTGCCATATTCCCGCTCCAGAAAGACGAGAAGCTCCGTGCATTCGCGCAGTCCATATACCAAAATATCGCAAAGTCAGTCTCCGCAGAGTTTGATGATGCTGGTAATATTGGCAAGATGTATCGTCGGCAGGATGAAATAGGGACGCCTTTTTGCGTCACCGTAGACTATGATTCAATTGAATCAGAGTCAGTGACTGTGCGAGAACGGGATAGCATGAAGCAAGAGAGAGTGTCCACAAATGAGCTCTTACCATATATAATGAGTAAGATTACCTAATTAGAAATCTCAATATGAACAAAAACACCAAGATTATGATTGCTGCAGGGATTGGTTTAGTCGCACTTGTTATGGTAGTTGGCATGCTCATGATGCGCAAACCAGCGACTACCGAAGTCAAGAGAACATCCCAACTTCTTGACTCGCAAGACGAAAATGAGGTTATTCCGACTGTGGGGCCGGAAGTAAAGGTAAAACTTGTCTCTATCCAACCCAAGAAGGAAGTGAAGTTAGTGGTTGAGGGAGTTCCAGATAAGACATCCATCATCGAGTACGAGTTTACCTACTCTACCAAAGAGCAAGAATCTGAAGGGGTTTTTAGCACCGCAAAACCAAAAGACGGAGCCACCTCTTTCCCGAAGCTTTTTGAGCGACAAATCACGCTTGGAACCTGCTCAAAAAATGTATGTAGATATCACAATATCACCAGCGACGTGGTTGTTCGGCTAAAGTTTGAGGGAGAGTACGGATCAAGGCTCTTTGAGAAAAGCTTCTCGAGCTCAGATTTATGATGCAAATTCAGCGATTTCGAGGTATAATAAGCTTTATCCTATGGCAAATCTCAAATCATCAAAGAAAAAAGTGCGCAAAGATCTTAAACGCACAAAAGCAAATGTTATGTACAAAAGTAAAATAGACCAGCTCTTACATGGAGCAAAGCGTGCTACAGCCGCAGGCACAACCGTCGATGTTGCGGGCGCGTATAAGATTATCGATAAAGCCACCAAGCGAGGCATCCTCAGCAAACAAAAAGCTGGACGCCTCAAATCTCGGGTTGCATCGAAATGAGTTTCTTCCTATCTGCGAATAGTATATAATCTTTCTGCATCATACTGTACCTATGAAATACGCAATCAATCTTTTTCCATCGAAAAAATCACATGTTGGTGAGCAGTTTGGCTACTTTATCACCCACTATTTTCGATACGCATTAGTGCTCACTATGGCGGCGATTTTGGTGATTTTCTTCCTGAGGGTGCAGGTGGATCAAAAGCTAGTCGATGAGAGAGAGAAACTTGCAATGAAAAAAGCCA
Organism: Candidatus Woesebacteria bacterium; assembly: GCA_017993865.1. Taxonomy (GTDB): domain Bacteria; phylum Patescibacteriota; class Microgenomatia; order UBA1406; family GWC2-37-13; genus JAGOLU01. The sequence continues at coordinate 1,368 of JAGOLU010000021.1, read as the reverse complement.
TCGTTTCTACCACGAGACCCTTGCGGACCGACTTAGAAAATGCACAACGCAAAATAACCCTCATCAAGGGTGTTTTTACCAAGCAAGACACTCTTCTTGCTCAGCTTGACTACATAACCCAAATTATCCCCAAGAACAGCTCTGTCCGATCTATCTTGATAGACGAGAAGCAGCTTGAAATTAAAGCAGTGACTTCTGATTTCAGGGTAATCCAACAGTTGGCTAGCAAACTCACAAAGGATGCTAAGTTCGAGAAAGTAAAAGCGGGGAATATCCAAAAAGAAGGCAACAAACAATATTCATTTTCGGTGACGCTTGAAGGGTATAAAACTGCAGACATTAAGAAATCCTAGTATGGAAAAAAACAAATTAATCGAGGGATTATTAAAAAAGAGTCAGGATTATTCTCAGCAAATCTATTTGTTGGGATTCTTCTTCGTTTTTATTCTCATGATCATTTTCATGGTTCGACCTCAAGTTAACGAATATATTGTCCGCAATAAGCAACTGCAAGAGACAGTGCTTTTATCCTCGCAGTATCAAAAGGCGATTTCGAATCTTACCGAGCTACAAGGGCTCTTAGAAACAAAGAGAGAAGATTTTACGCTCTTAGATCAAGCCATACCTGAGAATGTTCAAATGTATCAGTTAACTCAGGATATAAAAGACTCATTCTTAAAGTATGTCTCAACGAGGACATACACATTCCCAAGCTACCTCATAACTCCGCCTAAGGCAGAGACGAAGGTTAGTAAAATCGGGACTCTACAAACATACAAGATTTTGGTCAACGTCAGTGGTTCGTACGCCACAACTCGTGAGATCTTGCAGAAGATTCTCAATCAACGACGCATAAAATCGGTAAAAACACTTCTACTATCGAGACCCGAAGGGTCTTCGGATAGTGCTGAATTAGAGATGAGATTAGAAGTTGAAGCCTATTACTTATGACAACGGCCACGGTGAACAAATATTTTGCTAAACGCGATGTGTTGTTGCTTGCAATACTAATCTTTGTGGTAGTGATCATATTTGTGTCGTACGACGCTTTGCAAAAGGGGAGAATAGACACACAGGATCTGTCCGTTGATGTTCCTCCCGTGCTTATTAATAAGATCGACACGGCAATTTTTGAAAAGCTGAAAGTCATGACTGAGTGATTATGGTTCTTTACAGCCCATCCACCGATACAGCTCTCTATACCCCTCACCTATCCACTTCGCTTCTAGAGGGATTTATGCTAGTATGTACTCATTAAACCTAAGCAATTTTGGGTATGTATTCTGATTTATTCCTTCAACCGCAACGGAAAATAGCCTTTCCAAGGGTGTTTGTTGTCGCTGTAGTTGCGCTTTTCGGACTCATGGT
>JAGOLU010000110.1 GCA_017993865.1 Candidatus Woesebacteria bacterium | reverse complement strand
AACATGGACGATTATGCTGAGGTCAACGCGCTCTATGCACAAGTGTTTAGCATGCACCATCCCGCTCGGTCGGCAGTACAGGTGGCAAAGCTTCCCAAAGGTGCACTCATAGAGATTGAATATATTGCATGCAAAGAATAGTAATTCGACACACATATTATGAACAAGGGAACACTACTCCCCATCGTTGAGCTTGGTAATCCAATGCTAAGAAAGGTAGCAAAGAAAGCCATGTTCCCGCTACAAGATGATACCCTCAAGCTTATCCAGAATATGTTTTTCACCATGTTCGAAACCAACGGGGTGGGTATAGCAGCACCTCAGGTTGGGGTCTCGTTACAGATTTTCATCGTAGCATCACGACCAAATAAACGCTACCCGTACGCTCCCAAAATGAAGCCAACGGTGATGATCAACCCATCTGTAACATCCGAGGGCAACATGACCGTCGTTGATTGGGAAGGATGCTTGAGTGTGCCGAATATTCGCGGTCTTGTGCCCTGCTCAGACACGGTCTCCGTAGAATATCAGGATAAATTGGGGAAACAACACACCAGAACTTTCTCGGGGTTTCCCGCGCGCATAATCCAACATGAGTTCGCCCACATTCGTGGCCTTCTTTTCACCGATCGGGTGAAAAGCTCCAAAGATCTGTATTCTCAAGCAGAGTTCGAGAAGAGACTGGCACAACGATCTAAAACAAAAATACCAAAGTCCGCATAAATTTGCTACAATGATACCTCATTATCAACTATTCAATTTTTTATGGATCAAACAACTCAAGACACCTGCCCGAAATGCGACTCAGCATTAAAACCTGTCGAAACCACAGGGACCGGGCGTAAACTGCAACGCTGTAGTCAGGGAAATTGGAACAGTGAGACACGCCAAACTGAAGGTTGCACGTACGTGAAATGGATCAATGACCCCCCCAAAGAACTCGACGAAAAGTGTCCAAAATGCGGAGAGAAGCTTGTCATGCAGACCACACGTATGGGGAAGAAGATGAAGAAGTGCTCTGCGGGAGGATGGGACAAAGAAAACAGAGTCGCTACCGGCTGTGATTATGTAGACTGGATGGAGAAGTCGGAGAATTTAGATGAAGATTGTCCACAATGCGGAGCAAAACTTGTTCTCGCAACGACATCATCTGGCAAGAAACTAAAAAAATGCTCAACAGCAGGATGGGATAGAGAAAAAAAGGCCGCTACTGGGTGTAGCTATGTAGAATGGCAAAGCAACAAGAGAGACGGAGCACCAAAAAACAGTGCTGAAAGTAATGGAGACGAAAAGATGCCTGATTTTGAAGTCTGAGCAAATCAGAAGCTATATAAATCGAGGAACATCGCTGCAGTACTCTATGTATTCTTTGCCGAAGTGTCGCGCGAGTGCCTTTTCTTCTTGTTGTATTTTGCTGAAGTAATAGCTATATACGAAAAATATCAGAAAGATAAATGCACTCTCCATGGCGACCGCCAAGCCGAAAGAAATTAGGATTATGCCTACATAGATGGGGTTTCGGGTATATTGAAAAGGACCCTCCTTCACTAAGTATTTTTGAACAGAGATGGTATGTATCCCTGGGAACCCCCAGTTTGACTTCATGGTGAGCTTTGCCCACACTGCGAGAACCACCCCGATAGTAAGGAGTGTAAGCCCAAACGATCGCACAGGAATATCAAGAGGGATAGGAAGCGGAAAAAGAAGACCCGACATAATATGCATGAAGTTGATCGCCACTTGTAGCAGTCGAGAAGAAGGCAAGGTGATTGTGGCAAGGCGTTTCCAGGGCGTGGTAGTGATCCAGATTATTCCAACAATAAAATATGCGATCGAGATATATAGTAATGTAAACGTAAGAGGGTTCATAGACCAATGGTAGAGGTATTATACCTTGTGTATCTCATAATGCCCATCTTTTTGATCTTTGAGAGAATACCCCCGTTCTAAAATCTGATTTCTTATGCTGTCAGCAGTCTTGAAATCATTTTGTGCTTTTGCTTGTTTTCTCTGATCTGCCAATGTGATTATTTCTGCGGGGACTTGTTCTGTTGACTGAGGAGACGATAGGTTCAAACCAAACACCTGGTTAAACGCATCGATTAGAGATTTTTTCTTTGCGTTAGGCAAGTCGCTCTTCACCACCTGCCATAAAATACTTACTCCTTTTGCGACATTGACATCATCTGAAATCGCCTCAGTGAACCGTGTAAGATGCGGTTCATCTTGTATGTCTAGGTCACTCGGCGCATCTTTGAGCTCTGTGTACGCGCCTTGCAAGCGTTTGAGCGCGACATCAGATGCCTTCAGCGCTTCCCAGGTAAAGTTCAGCTCGTTTCGATAATGGGTCTGCAAAAACAAGAGGCGGAGCGCAAACGGATCAATACCCCTTTTCTCCACATCATCTATGGTCATAAAATTGCCGAGAGACTTGCTCATTTTCTGACCTTCTATCTGCACAAAGTTGTGATGCACCCAATATTTCACGAACGGCGATTTACCGGTTGCAGCTTCTGATTGAGCAATCTCATTGGGGTGATGCACTGAAATATGATCTATCCCGCCAGTATGAATATCAATTTGAGGGCCCAGATAGCGCATGCTCATGGCAGAGCATTCGATATGCCACCCCGGAAATCCATCACCCCAGGGGCTTTCCCAATGCATCGTATGATCAGCAAATCGCCCAACACGCTTAAACCAAAGCGCGAAATCGTAGGGATGTTTCTTTTCCTCATCTTCTACCACTTCAGATCGGACTGCGCGCTTTTTCTCTTCGAGTTTCTGTCCACTTAACTCACCATACGAAGGAAATTTGCTCGTATCAAAATACACCGCTTCAGAAGTGTTATACGAAAACCCTTTATCTTCCAGCGTTTGGACAAGCTTAATCATGTCTGTTATGTGTTCCGTCGCTTTGCACGTGACGCTTGGCTCAAGCACCCCAATTGCCCTCATTGACCGATTGAAAAAATCTGTGTAAAACTGTGCTACTTCCCACACAGTCTTCCCTGTCTTGCGCGCGCCCTTCTCGAGCTTGTCTTCACCCTCATCAGCATCGC
>JAGOLU010000109.1 GCA_017993865.1 Candidatus Woesebacteria bacterium | reverse complement strand
CTGATTTTTGACACCACCCGCACAATTAATCTTCTTGCCCTCATGACGCTCTCGTTTGGTATCATGGTGGGGGTGTACTTATTCGCATCTTGGACTCTCGACGCCAAAGGCTTATACCTCATTTCACGAGCGTTGTTTAGGGTGAAGCAGATGCGTAAACAAGTGGGCGAAATGTTCACAGGAATAGAGACCTAATGTCGTTGTATATACATTTTTATCAGTTAACTCTTGCGAAGATTACCCAATATATATATTTATGAAAAAACTTTTACTTGCTTTGGCGTTTGTGCTCGGAATTATAGTAGCTGGCTATATTGTCTATCGGGAAGGAGTCCTGCCCGTTGACAAGAATGACACGACTGCCAGAACTATAGTGGTGAAAAAGGGAGACACCACTAATGCAATTGCTAACACGCTCTACGTGGAAAAATTGATTCGCAATCGAGTGGTATTTTTCTTCGTGGTGAAACAACTTGGGATCGAAAAGAGTATGCAGGCAGGTGACTTCAATCTCAGCCCTTCTATGGATGCGTTCGAGATAGCCACCGCACTCACCAAAGGAAGTATTGATGTGTGGGTCACTATTCCCGAAGGACTACGTAAAGAAGAAATTTCAGAGATATTAGCCAAAGAATTACCCAGCTTCTCTACTGCAGATTTTCTGAGCAAAGCTGAGGAAGGATACTTATTTCCAGACACTTACTTATTTCCGAAAGATGCGAATGCAGACGTAGTCATTGAGATCCTCACCGAGACATTCAACGATAAATACTCGACAGAACTGCAGACGAAAGCAAAGCAACTAGGCCTGACCACCAAAGAAGTTGTCATATTAGCCTCACTTGTTGAGCGTGAGGCACAACGCACGGATGACAGGAAGCCAATGGCGTCAGTGCTATTGCGCCGCCTTGACGAGCCGATGAGGCTCCAGATAGATGCTTCTGTGCAATACGCCATCGGGTACGACCGAGTAGAACAGACATGGTGGAAAAAGGGTCTGACCGTAGAAGATCTTCAAACAGATTCCGCTTACAACACCTATGCACGAGATGGTTTGCCACTCGGACCTATCTGTAACCCTGGAATTGCGGCCATCGAAGCAGTCCTGAATGCGGATAAAAACACCCCTTACTTATACTATGTGAATGATACGGAGGGAAAACTGCATTTCGGCAGAACGTTGGAAGAGCATGAGGCGAACATTCGTAAATATGTAAGGAATTAAAAGCTGTCGATCGGTTCGCTTGTGTCGGGAGTCGCATTTGTTTTAATAAGCACTGTGCGTGGCTTAGACCCTTCTGCAGGACCCACATACCCCGCAGATTCAAGCTCATCAAGTATGCGAGCAGCTCGTGCATATCCAACCTTAAATCTCCGTTGGAATAGCGATGATGACGCTTTGTCTGCTCCTCGAATCAGCTCAACCGCCTGTTCGAATAAGGGGTCAGTATCTCCTCCGCCATTTGTGCCTCCTACTGCACCCACAAACTCATCTTTTGGTGTTTCGGTGACCTCCTCAGTATATTGGACTAGGGGATTGTTCTGACGGATGAAGTGGACAACATCGGTAAGTTCTTTTTCTGAAACGAATGGACCCTGAATGCGCTTGGGTCTGGGGGTGTCGGGAGCGCTGTAAAACATGTCTCCCCTCCCTACTAAGTTCTCTGCTCCCACCGTATCAAGAATTACCTTCGAATCTACTCCTGACGCCACGTTAAACGCTAATCTGGTTGGAATATTTGCTTTCATAAGGCCAGTGATTACGTTCACTGATGGTCGTTGGGTCGCCAACACAAGATGAATGCCCACCGCGCGAGCTTTTTGAGCTATACGGACGATGAGGCCTTCAATATCTGGTTTGGCGACCATCATCAGGTCCGCTAGCTCATCGATAATAAATACTACATACGGTTTCTTTTCGATATTAGGTATCTGATTGTATCCTTGAATATTTTTCACGCCCGCATGCCGGAGCATTTTATACCTATTTTCCATTTCGGCAACGGCCCAACGAAGAGCATTCACCACTTTTGAAGGATCAGTGATAACCTCAGTCATAAGATGCGGGACGCCGTTGTATCCGGTAAGCTCTACTTGTTTTGGATCCACAAGCACCAGACGCAAGTCGGACGGTTTTGCCCTAAAAAGCATAGTGGTTATCCATGCATTGACCATGACCGATTTACCAGAGCCAGTAGTTCCGGCGATGAGGACGTGTGGCATCTTGTCGAGACTTACTGCCAAAGCCTCACCCGCAACGTCAAGACCGAGTGGAACCAAGAGTGGGTCTTTGTTTTCTTGGAATACTCTCGATTGAAGGAGTCGTTTGATAGTGACAAGCTCTGCTTTACGATTGGGGATTTCGATGCCTACCAGTGATCGACCAGGGATAGGTGCTTCTATACGCACTGTTCCGGTGGTTGAAGCAAGAGCAAGTGCGAGATTAGACGATTTTTTCACAATCTCAGAGATATTAGTGCCCACGGCCACTTCAAGTGCGTATTGGGTAACCGTTGGCCCCGGGTTCACCTCAGCGACTCGGGCTCTGATACCAAAGCTCCGTAGCGTACTCTCGATAATCGCTGCATTCGCTTGGGTGTCTCCCCGGTCTGCAGGAGAGGTGATATCCTGTAGGAGTTCAAGTGGTGGATGGATCCACATCATTTTTTGAGATTGTGATATAGGATTGACCGTCATAGTATCTGAAGGGAGTGGGGGCTTTTTGGTGGGCATCGGCAACTCTGGCTTTACAGACTTATTTTTAGGATGTTTCCCGTCGGAAATAAACTCGTCAATGGTTGGCTGTTTGGGAATAACTGTCGCTGTGTCTTTGGCAGATATGGCCTTTTTGTCTTTAATAAATTCATCTTTCTGCTTCTCATCTGCTTCTTGAGTCATGGTAGTGAGACTCTTCAGAAAGGCAAGAACAGCGGTTACGATCATTTGAGGTTCTACATCAAAGAAAAGCACAACTCCAACAGCAAGTAAGATCGTAAAGATGATACGTCCACCTAACCCAGTAAACCCTTCAAATAGCGCTGTTTGGAACGCCTGACCAAAGTT
>JAGOLU010000108.1 GCA_017993865.1 Candidatus Woesebacteria bacterium | reverse complement strand
TGATAACACTAAATGATTATCGTAACTTTCAGGGAGAGTATGTCCTTCGCTAGGTATACTCATGGCAATTTTCTTTACCATAGGTTTTTTCATACAAAAAGCGCCCCAGAATCGAGCGAAACTAGGGCGCTGTTTTTATGCTCGATTTTTAACATAGTTATATTATAACTATTACATTCTCAATAGTCCAGAGGCATATCCTGCCGCTGAAATAGCTACTGGGACATTTTGTGCTTGCAACCACTTAAAGCCTGAGTTTGCATAGGTTGGTGCAGCTGAAAAGAATCCAGCTGGACTAGGAACCAATGGGTCTCCTGCATTAATGGTGATAGACGTTCCAACATTTGAAAGTAAGATCGAGCCGACAAATCCTGCGATTTGAATGCGACCATACTCATTGTTCGGAATATCCTCGACTGCGATTCCCATAAACCCTGGGAAATCTGCTGCTGCATTTGAAATGACTGCCTGAACCCCATCATTGGAAGCTGCTCCGAGAGCATATCCGATTGGGAGACCGACGGTCATTGTTGCACCTTCTACGTTTTTGACAGAAATATAGACTTTTTCAGTCTGAGATCTGTTTACTGTTTGGATTTGCATGTTTTTTCCTTTAATTATTAATGTTAAGCGGTTTTAGCCGTTAACTTACCCAGACTTTTTCGTCTGTTAGTTCCCATTGTCGCACGCACAACGATGTGCTGTACAGTGACATGTTGATCAACAGGTTTAAGTTGGGCCGTCTTATCCATAAACGCATCTTTGTGAACGTAAAGTTTTGCATTTTTTGTGTTCAATGCAAACATAACGCCAGTTGGACACTTAGGATCAAAGACTACAGGAATACCTGCGTATTCAAGACTTGTAAATCCACCATCTGCAATTCTCTTACTTTCTTTACTTTGAACCATTGGGTTCATTTGGAAGGTAGGAGTATACAGGGTCTCTAGTTTTTCAAAAAGAGTCTGTGTGGTTACAAAAATTGATACTGGTGATCCACCTGCACCGATGTTGAGCGTATTTCGCATAGTTTTAATCTGTGCGACGGTAAGCGCTCCTCCCGAGGATTCAACATAAGATTGCCAATCGGCATATGTTCCACCGGCGATTCCGCCATAGGTTCCTGTTCCGACTGCTGTTGCAAGTCCTACAAATCGTGGGCGAGCCTCTGCGCCTGTTCCATTGAACATAGCATCGTTAAGACTGTCTGCGATTGTAAGTTCTGCCTGTTGTACCTTAGCTTCGATAAGATCGACAATTTGCTCTTTTCCCATGTTGGAGAGTTCGTCATCCATCGTAAAAACGATGGAAGCGTTTAGGTTCCTCCATGTGTATTGAGCTGCGTCAATCGTATCAACTGGTGATACATCAAGAGTATCGGTACCTGAGAACCATTCGGAAGTTCCCGCATTGGTCATCAAGGGTACTCTTACTTCATATCCTCCACTTTTTTCCTGAACCCCGCCGTTTTCCTTAAAGTGACTAAGAAGAACGTGTTTATTGAAGACTTGATCTTTAAACTCTTTCTCGTATGAGGGAAGAGTTGTTGCGACCACATCTCCTAAATTCCACTGTGCCATATATAAATTCAAACAATTATTAATCACCCATATTCGAGTTTATGAGTTCCCTCAAATTTCGTGATCCCACGACATTCGATTTTGCCGTCATACCTTTGGGGGTATTTCTGGCGATCTCACTTGCTCTCCCTTGGGCTTGGTTTGTACTTTCTTTTACTTTGCTCGCTACAACAGAGTCAATAAGTCCGTCAAAGCGTTTAATTGCTTCTTTGGCTATACTGTCACTGTCAAATCCCTTGGACGTTCCATTCTCTCTTATATGAGACTCGAGACCATTGGCAAGTTCCATAGCAACTGTTTGATATAACCACGCATTTGTCTGGTTATATTCAGGCGACTCGGAATCTATGTATTTTGAATCAAATCGTGGGTCAAGAGAATTAAATCTCTGGAGCATTTGATTTTGATTCGATTCGTCTTCCCTTTGATTCCAAACTTCCTCCGCGATTTTGCGTGCATCTTCTTGAGAGGCTTGGCGCATGGCTTGAGTGTATTGTTCAAAGGACAGATTACCTAGGTCAAATTGCTTCTGGACTTCTTTTTGCTCAGTATTTTGTCGAGATGGTGCTTGAGGAGCGACGCTTGTTTGGAGCTTCTCTTCGTAAGCCTTAATCTTTTCCTGATACTGTCGTATCTCCTCTTTTTCTCTTTGGCGTTTTTGTGTATACGCTTTCTGATATTGAGAGTAGACCGCATCTATTTGCTCGGGTGTCATCCCTGAGGTGTCCACTTTCTGACTAAAGCTCAAATCCTCTTTCGTTTCGGGTTGCTCCACGGTTTGCGGAGTCTCTTCTGTAGGCTTTGAAGCTTCTGTCTCTGGGTTTGTAACGTGCGTGTCATCAGCCATGCTTTCCGTGATGACGGATCGGAGATCTTGTGAGTCGCTCATATAATTTGAGGTTGCTCATGGATGTAAATAATAGAGTCGTGTACCATGAATACTCGTTGCTCTATTTTGATTGTAGATTATTCTTGTAGTTTCTTTACACTCCCATCAACAATGGTATGATATCCTAATACGAAGGGAACAGTAGTCGGGCACTTGGTACAGACTGCTTCACGAAGCGAACCACCTGAAAATACGAAGTTATGCTTTCCCTCTTCACAACCCACTGATACCTTTTTAAGGGTATGTTCTTTTAAAGAAGATTCTCCTCTTTCGTTGATTGTCTCTTCCCACAGATTATTCATAAGGATTTTGAGTTGGGCTGGGTGCCATTTCTCGTCCAATCATTTGCTCACCTGCTACCGGTACTTCTGATTCGCTTATTGGCTCTTGTGTTGGTTGTGTTCCCTCATCTCCTGGCTCAAGCATATATGATTCAGCATTTTTGATTTGGAATCCTTCTTTTAGCATTTTGACAAATATTTTCTTTCTGTCTACAAGCGGATCATCTTTCACTTTGTCATATAGAGCAATTACGCGCTCTGCTATAGTATCTTTATTTACTGCGATTGTATCAAGCTGAATATCTATATCTGTATCAAAGTCTATTGAG
>JAGOLU010000020.1 GCA_017993865.1 Candidatus Woesebacteria bacterium | reverse complement strand
TCCGAAGGCTGAGGTTGCGGGTTCGACTCCCGCCGAGAGCACAAATGTTGAGTAGGGCCCGGAGTTAGACGGTACAACGCCGCATTCGCATTGCGGAGGAGGGAGTTCAATTCTCCTCGGGTCCACATAGGGGTTGTTAGTTAGAGATAATATTGATGGATCCATTTATCAAAGATCTTGAAAAAGAAAGAACGGACCTAAGTAACAAGTACCTGAGTCTGACCGACTTGGAACTACCCAAAACTCTGATAGGCGTAGTTCCAATATATTTAGCATTCGTTACAAGCTCGCCTGGTGTAATGAACCACACCCTTCGTACGGTAACGATCGTGTGTGCTCTTCTGAGTATCTTGCTTGCCATTTTACAATTAATGAACTCTAAGATTTTGTATAAGGTAATGGGTAAAGAGTGGGACAAATTTATCGGTTTTTCTAAGGATATGCAAGGAGGGAACAACGAAGACAGCGGTTTGAGCCGGAGGACATATCATGAAGAAAACAAAGGTGTAGAGGAGATTGGAAAATTGAGAAAGAATTCTGAAGCATTTCTTTATGTGTCTCTAATCAACCTTGTAGTCTCGATGGTTGCCGTCTTGATAGGCAAAATTATTTAAGACTATATTCTTATGGTGATTCCAGACGAAATAGAAGCTAAATTCTACCCCGTGAATGTTGAAGAAATGAGAAAAGTGCTTCAGAATATTGGTGCGACTTGTATTGTCCCTATGCGCCTCATGAAACGGGCCGTGTTTGATAGCCGCGATAATCCTCAACTTCCGATCGCATATATTCGTGTCCGAGATGAAGGAGACAAGATAACACTAAGTGCCAAAGACTACGCAAGCAAAGAGAAAGGACACAAACATCAACGCGAACTTGTGGTGAATGTAAGTAGTTTCGCTGCAACGGTTGATCTGCTCAAGATAATGGGCATGATTCAAACCAACGATCAGGAGAGTAAACGTGAGACTTGGAAGATCGGGAATACCGAAGTTTGTATCGATATATGGCCTGGGCTTGAACCCTATATAGAAGTTGAATCGGATAGTATAGAAAATATGGAGTCGGTAGCTGCAAAACTGCCCATCGGCAAGTCTAAGCGCTACGAGGGAGGGTTATTGCCGGTATATATGGACGTCTATGGATGGGATCGCGAAATAGCGCTCAAGAATGTCGCGCATCTTTCATTTGGAGACACTTCTTTTACCCCAAAGGCTTTTTGACTTTTCTGTGCTCTTTATTGATTTGACACGATATAATAGACGCAAGCAACTTGCGTCATTAGCTCAGTGGTAGAGCACCATTCTTACCGCGCCCGACGCGCCTGTAGCTCAGTGGTAGAGCGCCATTCTTATAAAATGGATGTCGATGGTTCGATTCCATCCAGGCGCACCGTAAGAGCGTCGATGCGGGCGGGTAAAATGGGAAATGATGGTTCCCCCGCGAAGCGGGACTAGTCCCGATAGCTATCGTGGACTATCGGGGGATTCCATGCTGACGCACATTGACCTATATAGGGAATAACGTGCTTACAGTAACTCGATGGTTTGGTACAATAGCAACCACAGATAGCCGAGATAGCCAAGGTGGTCACGGCGGGCGCCTGAAGAGCGTCAGATGCGTGTTCGACTCACGCTCTCGGCACAGCGGTGGTAGTTCAGTGGTAGAATGTCTCCTTGCCAAGGAGAAGGTCGCCGGTTCGAGCCCGGTCCACCGCTCAGAGTTTTTTCTGAATTTTTTCTGCAAACTTGTACGAAAGAATATCGTACACAAGTTGAGATGCTCCATACTCAGTGAGCACCGAGTCGGGTGTTGGTGAAACTTCAACAATATCTGCACCAAGGAGAGTAAACTTTTTAATAAGTGTTTTTATAAGCTTGACTCCATACCACCATTCCAACCCTCCTTGTACTGGAGTACCAGTACCAGGCATGTACGCAGGGTCAAACCCATCAACATCTACAGTCAGGTACACGTACTTTGTTTTTACCTGCGCTAGGATTTCTTCTATTTCAGGTGCTTTATCAAGGCCCCACTCAAATACAGAAATCGATTCTGGGTGAGTAGAAAAATATTCATATTCTGCTGCCGAGTATGTGCGAATCCCAACTTGAACAAGATTGTATCCAAGTTCATGTGCACGTCGCATGACGCATGAATGCGCTAAATTGGAGGGGCTGCTACTATAGTCTGCGTCACTATCTCTGAGGTCGCAGTGAGCATCGATTTGCAGAATGGTAACTTCATGAGGATCATATTTTGTTTCTAACGCTTGCAGAAGTCCTAATGTAACAGAATGCTCTCCGCCTAAAAGCAACGGAAACTTCTCCTTATCTAAAACCATAGCACATGAGTTTCGAACAATCTTGAGAGCCTCATCTGGTGAGGCTTTGCTCAGGGCTAGCTCGGGCAATGAAGATATATTGACATGCGCGCATGCTTCAGCCAAATAATCTCGTTGAAAGAATTCTAATTTCGATTCTAAACAATCAATAATCTTCTTTGGTCCATATTGTGTTCCTTTTCGAGAGGAGGCGGTTTTCTCATATGGAGCACTAATAATGACTGCATCCGATTTTTCTAATGTGGATCTCGATAGTATTGATTGTGGGTTCATAGGATAGTTTACAAATGGGATTGCTTCGTCTGCACCTGAGGCGGATCCTCGTAATGACAGGCTATTGGATTCAATGCTTATGTTCTGCTATGAGCTTATCTGCATCGTCAGGATTCTCCTTACATTCAAGCAGAGCCTTCAACATAATAGGTACTACGATTGTCGCATCTGATTCGATCACGAACATAGGTGTGTCTTTTGTAAGTTTATCCCATGTTATCTTTTCATTTGGTGTTGCACCTGAATATGAACCATATGAGGTGGTCGAGTCAGATATCTGACAAAAATATGCCCATGGTTTCACATCTTGTTCAAGATCGTATTTTATCGAAGGGACAACGCAAATTGGAAAGTCTCCCGCAATTCCGCCACCTATTTGGAAGAACCCAATACCTCCTCCTTTAGAGAGTTCTTGATATTGATCATAGAATGCTACCATGTACTCCACTCCAGATTTAACACAGGTTGCTTTGCAATCACCGTGTTTCACGTATGAAGCAAAGATATTTCCGAAGGTTGAGTCTTCATGACCAGGAACGACTATAGGAAGATTCTTCTTTGCTGCTTCGAGAAGCCAGCAATCTTGAGGGTTGCCCTCAAAAATTGATGGGTCAAGTTCTAAAATAAGCTCATAAAAATACTCGTGCCAAAATCGAGATATACCGCTCTGTGAAGCATTTTTCCATTTGGGAACCATATACTTTTCAACCGCTCTAAAAGCCTCATCTTCTGGAATACTCGTATCAGTAACTCTTCGCATGCGGTTTTCGAGTATTTTCGTATCATCTTCTTTGGTGAAATATCGATAGTCTGGGAAATCCTTGTAATGTGTATGTGCAACGAGTCGGAAGAGTGATTCCTCAAGGTTTGCGCCAGTCACTGAGAGCCCGTGAATAAGTCCTTCTCGAATTGCGGGAGCCAACGTTATACCAAGTTGTGCGGATGACATTGCTCCTGCAACAGCCCAAAACATTTTGCCACCTTTCTTCATTTGTTCATGATAGGAGATGGTTGCGTCTTTCAAAGCCCGGGAGTTAAAGTTATGGAAGTTGGTGAGAATAAATTTAGTAATCAGAAGAGTATTGTTCATAAAGAAATAGAATTTGTAAATGAAGGTTCAATTTATTGTAACACATTTCGTATACAAACCAGAAGTTGCATCGACGTTTTTTGTATCACCACCCAAAGAATTTCCCCACATCTTCTGCAGTCTCTCGTTTACGGAGAACCATGATGTGTCCGTTTTGGATAATAATTTTTGCAGGAGAAGAAAGCATGCAATGATGAGACGCGAGCGGGTCCTGATAGGCTCCGGTGTCGAACACCACAATGTTATATGGACGAGTATCTTCGGTAATGTTGTATTCAGGTAGAGTAAGTTTTCCATTGAAACCCTTATAAATGTCATCCGAATCACAACTCGATCCGGCAAGCCATACCTCAGTCATATGTTTGTCGCGCACGTTAGTCGCCGGTGCTACCATAAATTTTTGGTCAACACCCCACATGTCGGGGAGGTCATTCATGAAACTCCCGTCGATGACATACCACTTTTTTGCAGGACACTTTTCATGAACTATTGTTTTGGTGTCTATCACCTTATACACAGTAATCTGAGCAGGTGCCACCAGATACCGTCCCCATTCACAAATAAGATTGGGGTGAGGGGCCTTTCGCTTATCTGCCTCATCTCTCATGACCTTAAATATTTTGGTGAGTAGATCTTCTACGTCGTACCCTTTCTTTCGATCGTACGGTATGGGCATACCGCCACCGATATTGAGTGTCTCAAGAGAAGGATTTTTTACTTTTAGTTTGAAATAGATATCTAGGGCATACTTGACTGGCTCCAGAATATCTTCTGCGTTGTTTATTTGAGAACCAATATGATAATGAAGTATCTTAAGATTCTTACATGGACTGAGGGCAAGAAGATCGTGCTCGGAGAAACCAAACCGGTCGATAGGCTTGTTCCATCTTGAGGCTGCCTTGACTGGCATATCGAGTCTGATGCCGACATCGTGACGCGAGTATTGAAGATATTTGAGTTCATTTGGACCTTCGATAATGGGTGTCAAGTGAAGCCCACGATTTTGCAACTCATCGATAAGCTGCATGTATTTGTCAGTTTTGGGACCATTGCATAATATGCGAATATTGGTGTTAAACATGCCCTGCTCAAGCATTTTTTTGACTAGCCAAAGCTCGTTGTATGAGGAAGACTCAACATTTGCACCTTCACCGATAAGCGCCATCATAACCTCTTTGTTCTGATTCACTTTCATGGGATAGTGGTAGTAGAACTTTCCGTTATATTCTGTGTCTTTGATTATTTCGCGTGCCATATCAAGCAAATCTTCGGTACGCTCTTCTACGATAAAGGGGAGGAAAATTTCAAGTGGAGTACCAAGTTTTTCGGCAAGGTAGTTTATATTGTATGCGTTGTTACCTTCTTTGATGATGAGATTTCCGTCGTTATCATACCCGAAATACTGAGTGTTATATTCATACATTCCAATTTTCCAACGACGCTTTGACGCTTTGTTCTTTTTATTAATCATATTTTTCCTAAAACTATATACTATATCATTTCAGCAGGAAATCAATGGGTGCTATAGGGAGGCGACGCTCTCGACAATTGCTTCAGCATCAATGTGTTCATATTTCAGGAGCTCCTCGGGCTTGCCACTCATGGGCATTTTGCGCACTGCGAGGGAGATGATCTTCACTCCGGTATTCTCGATGGCGCTGCGCACTGCTTCTGCAATCCCACCTTCAGGATAATGATCTTCAACCACTACCACAGGTTGCTTGTCTTTCGTGAGGCTCAGAAGAGTTTGCGCATCGAGAGGTTTTATGGAATATACGTCCACGACTGCAGTGATAATCTTTTGGTCAGCGAGTTTTTTTTGAGCTTTGAGCGCTTCATGGAGAGTTATTCCAGCAGCTATAATTACATGGGTGTGAGGTTTATTATTAACCAAGTGCACTTTGGATCCGCCAATAGAGAAGGTTTCGTTTGGACCATAGAGCACAGGAGTCTTTTCTCGCGTTGTGCGCAGATAAGCAACCCCCACATGATGTGTCATTTCTGCAACTAATTTAGCCGTCGCAACAGCGTCTGAAGGATATAGAACCACGCTACCAAATAAGCTTCGCATGAGCGCAATATCTTCGAGTCCCATTTGCGAGCTACCATCCACTCCAATTGAAACCCCTGCATGCGACCCAACCACTTTTATGTTTGCGTTGGCGTAAGCAGCCATTCTGAGTTGATCAAATGCCCTGGTGAGGAATGCTGAAAATGTTGAAACAAATGGCACTTTATCTCTCTTGGCAAGCCCGATGGCCATACCAATCATATTCTGCTCAGCAATAAACATTTCAAAAAATTGTCGAGGAGTCTGCTTTTTAACTTCATCAGCGTAGGTTGAGTTACTTGTTTCCGCATCGAGAGACACAGTACTCGGATTTGTATGCGCGAGGGCGGATACTGCATGCCCATATGCTTGTCGGGTCGCCACCAACTCACCTGTTTTGTATATGACCGATTTCTCCGAGCTGGACAGAGCAACGTTTGTGTGCTCATTCTGTGCTTCTTTAGGTTTAGGTAGGATCATGGTAAGCGTTGTGTCCACGGGGCCAAGTTCGAGCAGAGCCTTTTCAAGTTCATCTGGCTTGAGAGCTACTCCATGCTTTCCTTCAGCATCTTCAAGGAATGAAACACCCTTGCCCTTCAGCGTTTTTGCAATAATCATGGTGGGCCTATCCTTTATTTTTGCAGCAGTGGTATATGCTGCATCAATTTCTTCCAGATCATGGCCGTCGATAAGAAGTGGAAACCATCCAAATGATCTCACCTTGTCTTCATATTGCGCAAGATCATGTCCATACATTGTCTCGCCTCGTTGACCTAGACGATTTACGTCAATAATTCCGACAACATTATCAAGTTTGTAATGAGCCCCGATTTGAAGAGCCTCCCACACACTGCCTTCCGCCATTTCGCTATCACCCAACAAAACATAGGTGCGGTAGGGGAGCTTTTCATATTTTGCATTGAGTGCCATCCCGAGCCCAACAGAAAGGCCCATCCCGAGTGATCCGGTGGGAACCTCGGTGTAGGGGAATCTCATGGTGGGGTGACCCTCTACCCGTGATCCAAATTTACGCAGAGTCATAAGCTCATCTTTCGGGAATGCCCCTGCAACGGCCCACAATGCATAGAAGAGTGGCGCTGCATGGCCTTTGGAAAAGATCAGTCGATCATTAAGTGGATTGTTTGGATTATCCGTATCGTAGCGGAAATGTTTGTTGAACATGAGCACCGCCATCAAATCTGCAGCAGATAAACAACTGGTAGGGTGACCCGAACCAGCCTCAGTGGTTGTGACGAGTGAATAGTATCGAAGGAGTCGAGCAAGGTCTTTTATTTTTTTCACGATTGTTGATATTAAATTGTTTGAGAAATAGTCTGATCGAATTATAACACGATGCCTCATGTGGTCTTTTTATAGTGTTGCCCACCCATTTCATACTGTTGCTGGCGAACTTTGACACCAAAAACGAGTTCCACCGTTGCCATGAGAACTCTGCCCAGCACATTGAGCCAGCCCTCTTTATGAAATCGTCTGAGAGAGAAAACATAAGATGTGTCCGCCACGAATTCTCTGCGGGATTGTAGTTTGTGAGCGCGCTGCATTATTTCTTGGTCTTCAACAAAGAGTCCGTTTTTATCCTGCGCATCATCTCGGGTATATCCACCAAGTTTCAAAAAGAACAAACGGTTAAATATCATAAGTCCTGATGAGGGCAGAGGATGTCCTGTGTACTGAGAGAATCGAACGCCCAGATTATTAATCCACTCCATAACCTTGACCAGTGGTGACGAGTCAGGAAATGTCGTATGAGGAAGATACATATCGCACTTCGACTTTGTACAGTGTTTGAATACTGTCGATAAAAAGTTTGTATCCGAGAGTCGCGTGTCTGCATCGATAAACAGCACGTATGCACCCTTGGCACTCTCTGCCCCAAGGTTTTTCTGATATGAAACGTTGCGATAATCGGACGAGAGAGAGCGCAAGGCATAATCCTTGGAGAAAGAGGACACTACACTGCACGTTTCATCTTCCGACTGGCCGTCTACATGAATTACCTCGAAATTAGTGAATGACTGTTGTGTAAGATCGCGCATGAGACCACCAACGAATCCCTCTTCGTTCAATGTGTGGATAACGATAGAAAAGAACGGTTCCATAATAAGTCTGGTGACTAGATATTTCTTCTGGTGTACAAAAATAGTCCAACCGCATAGAAAATTGCGAGGCCGTAGGGCGATAAAATCATTGACAGTAGTAACCCTACTAATGTGACAAATAGGTACATCTGCGTGTTAATCTGCCCCGTAATTATGCGGGTGGTGAGAATATACACTGCGGTTACCACCAGAGAATCAAACCGGAATGGGGTTAGGGGAATGTTCAGCAATGACGCCGCGATCAGAAATACGAAGAACAAGAGGATGAAAACATCCTTCTCATCGAACACAAAATTCTTAATACGAAACATCATGGTTCATCTACAGAAATTATCTAACACACTCCCAAGGCCTGCTGCCTGGATATATACATTGTCAACGATATACGCGAAGATAAATGCGACCATCAGGTACATGCTCATAATTAGATAAGGACGAAATCTATGCATAAGACACAAAAAGTATACAGTAATTCTATTTGTTTTAGAGTCGCAGATGTCTGAGAGATGAGTATAATGAATACGTGCGAACACTTTTTACCAGCGCTCTTTTTGTACTCGTATTGAGCATTATAGTGCCATCTTTGACATATGCAGCACCATCTGTTTCACCAGAAGGTCTTGGGTTTGGCAAATGCCATTCGGCGGGGGCGCCTCTCAATAGATCAGGTCTAGTGAACTGGTTTTATACGGGCGGATACACAGAGAGCTTTTTGGATGCTGAAGCCACTAGAGGAGTATTTGATTTTAACAAATGGGATCATATGCTCGATAGCGTTTTTAGGAACTACCCAGATTCATCATTTTGGTTAAACGTACAAACGTCACAACCAGATTCAGTGCCTCAGTGGGCCAAAGATGACCCAACTCTGGGATATCTCGTCACATCTTCTTCAGGATCTGCCTTCCCAATATGGAATCCCAACTATCAGAGAGAATTTGAATTATTAATGACCAAATATAGTGAACACATATATTCATCATCTTTCGTGTATCGAAACAAAATTAAAGCGGTGGTTATTATGGGTGGAGGACCATATGGAGAGATGATATCGTATGGTGGCTGTCCATCGGGTGACCGCTGTAAAAAATTCGAAGCACAAGGGTATACGGATGAAAAGTATTACGATGCAGTGGTCAATTGGCTAGTGCCACTCTATGCTCGCCTATTTCCTGACTACCCACTGGTCTTGCAGCTCGGTGGTGGTCTTGGGCAGCCCGGCTATTCAGGCAATGTTGGCAAGCAAGCTGCTCGTACTCTTATTGATCGATATGGTACGCGGATGTATATCAAATGGAATGGATGGAACTACAAATATTCTACTAATCCAAATAGCACTAATAGGTACTATCATGACTTCATGTTGTCTATCGCTAATGAAGTGCGTGTTGGTTTTGAACCAGCATCAACTGCGTTCACCAGTGGTGAGAATCAGTTAGTTTACAACTCCATTCTGCAAACCTTAGATGAAATACCCATATCCCATTTTTGTCTACAGACGAAATTCTACGATTTGCTGACTGATGATCAACTGCGCAATTTGTCTTCACACTTTGGTGGTCTGCAAAGGGCCTATCCTGATTTCGATCACGAACCTCCTCCTACTTCAGCACCATCACCAACAAGCCCCACACAACCCACACCAACGACGTATGTTCAGCCCACTGCTCCGATTGGGCAACCATCATCTGGTGTTTTACCGCCCCCCTATGAGGTAACGAACACACCGGTGCCCTTGCCAACTTCATCGTCGTGGATTGCAAATCTGTTTACCCCCAAGGAGCCGACGCCCACTATCGCATTCACCACTATTCCTGTGACGAAAAAGAATGGCGCAGATATTAAAGCTCTCTTTTGTAGAGCGCAATCTGCCCCGAGCAGTGTGATTCGCACCGTGGTAGAGCTACCTGCAACATTTGTCGGGACAATACTCTCAGTAGACTCAGCCATTGAGTCACGTGTTAACGCCCTGGTGGCAAATGTGCGGTTGAAGATAGCCCGTTAGTCTTATAGTTTAACGATAGTTTCTTCATCTCCAGAGGGAATGATCTGTTGAGGTGTGCCCTCGTAGATTTCCAGAAACTTTTGGACCTGGTCAGCCTTACCTACAACCCACGAGATGTGATTATTATTAATGGACGCAGTAAGACCATCGTCTATGGTGGTGTGATATTCGGTGATACGATCCGAATAGTACATGGTCACGGGATAGGAATAATCTAAGCGCAGCACACGCTCTTCGGGGCGCGATAACGAGCGAATCATCTGTGCACTTGCAACCTCGGATACGTTTGCGCGAGTTGCAATAATGGCACGAATATTCACGGTAAAGGTTTTATACGAAACATAGAGGATAGGTATAAACAACAGTATCTGGAACGCTTTCACCAGGATTTTCTTTTTACTAACCTTCCGCACCAGATGAATCATGTTCCATGTTCCGAAGCCCACTGTAAGTGCCCAAAATGGCGTCGATGGAACTAGATACCAGTTGTTGTCTTTTTGTGTAAACGAGAGTTGTATCAGAAGCGCCAACGAGAATGCCGCAAGGATAAGATATTCACGTTTACGTGCATTCAATCCCAGGAATACAACACCAATCGCAAAGAGATAAAAGATTCGCCTTTGGAGAGAGTAGTATGTATGCCAGAGGTAATCGGTGTTGAAATACTGGAGCGCAATATGTGCAACTCCCTGATCTGCTTTGTACAGATAATAGTTTGCGAATTCAGGGCCAATCTGAGCATTACCCAGATGGAGCCAAGCGCCAACAATACCGACAAATAATAGTCCGCATAGCAGGTACCCACCAATATTTTTGAGAAAGTATCGCCATTGAAATAGCACTTCATGAATAGCAAAAATTGCGAGTGGATATCCCACAAGTGATGCTTTCTGAAGATAGGTCAACCCAAAGAGAACGCCGAGAACCACTAAGCGCCAGCGATGTTTACTAATCATGACAAAATAGATAAGCAAAATCAGCAGGCTCGCGAGTGCATCCAAATTACCCGTTCTGGCACGCCACACAAAGAGATTATTTAGCGCGAGGGCAGAGAATGCAGCAACTGCGGGCACCATGCCCCATTTACGCATTGCGTGTATGGTGATGATAGCAATGATTACGAAACCACTTATGGCAGATGTCAGTCTGATTGAGAATTCGTTAAGACCAAAGACGAGAGAAGATATGGCATTAAACCAAAAGTTTAGGGGCGTTTTATCAAGGAATGCCTTCCCATTCCAATAGAGCACAATCGGGTTATGGTTCTTGAGCATCTGCTTGGTCACTTCTGCATACCATGCCTCATCCCAATTCTCAAAAAATCCACTGCCTAGCTGGTAGAAGCAGATGAATGCGGCAATGGCAAGAAGAGCTGCAGTCAGGAGAACCTTGCATTTGTTTTTGATGAGCAGGGAAGGGAGAGTTTTGAGCCTTTCTTGAATCCCAGAGAGTACCTGTCTAAATGCGTTTGGGTCTTTTTGGGGAGACATAGGAGAATTGTACTAAATAGCTATGTGATACTCGACTCAATCTCACTATTGCTCATTAACTCAGCTATCGATCGGGACAGATAGCGCAAGGAGTCTTTATGAAATTCTTCATCATAAGAGTCTATGCAATCAGTTGCCAATACTATCTCGTAGTCTCTCTGATAGCCATCAATTGCAGCGGTGCGCAC
>JAGOLU010000107.1 GCA_017993865.1 Candidatus Woesebacteria bacterium | reverse complement strand
TCAAGCACCCCAATTGCCCTCATTGACCGATTGAAAAAATCTGTGTAAAACTGTGCTACTTCCCACACAGTCTTCCCTGTCTTGCGCGCGCCCTTCTCGAGCTTGTCTTCACCCTCATCAGCATCGCTCACGAGGTGACCCACATCAGTAATATTCATCACCTGCTGCACATCGTAGCCAAGGAAGGTGAGTGTGCGCCTAATTGTGTCATCCATGGTGTACTTCCACAAATGCCCGAGATGGGTGAAATCGTAGACGGTTGGACCACAGCAATACATAGTAACTTTTTTATTTTTACTGAACGGCACAAACTTTTCAACAGATCGACTTAAGGTATTGTAGATTCGCATGAGCTCATTATACGAGAAAACAGAGAAAAGAATGGTTCAAAACAGAACGATGACCCTAGAGTTAAAATAAAGTCTATGCGACGAGATTTAACTTCCAGAAGGGAGTCTTTCGCGCACCGTACGTGCTAGATGTTGGCGCTACATATCAGCCTGTCTCGAAACAATTCCCCCCGAAGTAATCTCTAGCGCACCTCTTTGGCCCGATGCAATGCCAAGCTCCAGCTCAAATTGTCTCATGGGAACAAAGCGATCTGTAGTAGAAAGATCTTGATAAACTCTGCCCACACGATATGACATAAGGAGGCCGGGGATGCGAGGAATGTTTTCGGAGCGTGCCCCCGTGCGGAGACCTCGCCGCTCAAGGCCAGCTACTGCGGTAACCATTCGAGTGAGGATTCGTTGGCTCAACGATGCTCCTTCGGGGATATCATCAAAACAATTTTTGCGAATATCTGCAAGAGCTGTTTCCCACACCTCATTTTCTCGTCGGTCGTAGTTAACAGAATCTTCAGGGATTCTGGTTGGAATAGTTATGCTCTTCTCCTCAAAAAAGTTTCGCAGATTTACTCCAGTGAATGATGCTCCTTTTAGTTTCGTTTCTACCTCATGTTGAACCTCAGGATTATTAACGAGCATCTGTAATATTCCCAAGACTAAATCGTTTCTGCGGATATGATCATTTCGTGACTTGCCGTCATCCTCAACTGTTTCGCCTCCTATTGTACCCCCGGCTCGCGAATCCTCCATTTTTGCTGTGGGTTTTAGTTGTGCAAGTGCTTTGGCTAGATTTGTGAGATCTCCCTCCTTTATATATCCATTATAGCCCTGGAGATTAGTATTGAATATGTTACGTATCCCCTCTTCCGTAAGATCAACTTTGGTCGCAAGGTCGAAAACCTGCTGATATGTTTGGTTGTACAAATGAAAAAAATCTTGTAAGGGGTCGTAGAGCCTGTCCATCATCGCGATGCCAAATGCGACATCATCTGTTGAGTCATATTCTTGTTGAGTTTGTGTGGGCGTGATGGTGATGACGATAGATTTCCCATGACTTGCAACTAGAGAAGTTGAGCCCGCCATGTGCTCGTTCACTTTTATCTGTATATCGTCACCGCTCTCGCTCAGACACTTTCTGAGCACCGAATCAAGCACTGGCAAAGAATAGGTACCAAGATAGTCGCTATATGTGTCTAACATCTTAATGAGTTGTGGGAGTTGTTCATTACCCAGCTCTTCTAAGCGTATTTGTTGGATGAATTCGCCATTTGCTAGGCCAGGAATAACGCTGCTCACTGCCCGGATAATGTCCAAAAACTCACCGTAATCTTCTCGAGTTAGGCTTGTAGTATCGAATCTTCCAGCTAGCTGAGCGAATTTTTTGATAGGGATATAGCGCGTAAAATCATGCCATGGTTCGAGTGTTGCGGGGCCCCGACCAGTATCAAATTCCTCCTGTTCTCCTCTTGAGCTGTGGCCAATATTGCAGTACACACGTTGGTTTTGTGGATCGCATCGGAGAAGACCGTCTAGTTTCCCCTCATCGAGATCAGCATATCTAAGCGCTCCGGGCGAGCCGTCTGGGCCGTCGGGTTGCCGTATGCCCTTAATTGCTTTGATTACATCTGGTAATAAGTGTCTATTGTAGAGCTCCGCGACAACCTCTCGATTGCGGAGTGACAACTCGGCCATTTTTTGGTGTGCTTGTCGCATAGCCGCATCAGCAGTTGCCACCTCACATCCCATGGATTCAAGTTTTGTTTTTCCACTAGCATAAAAAGACAGTGCGTCTAATGGCCTATACGTTGCCTCACCACTTGTAGTGTCTTTGAGGAGGCACCAGTTCACAAAGTGTAGGGGAAGGAATGTTTGCTTCTTCTCGTCCAAAGGGGTTATGTGTGTGGGCAAACCTGAATCAGGTAGTCGCAGATCTGTAATTGCTTCTGAGCTCATCCCCTCTAGATACCTATTTCGATACGCTTGAACAACCTGTTGTGCAGGTAGTTTTAGGTATGTGTGTGGGTCAAGCGCGGATGTTGAGCCAATCACAAAACTATGCGAATCATCTATACAAATCTCTGTGACAGGTCCAAGCGCTTGCATTTCGTCGTAGATAAGAGAATAGTTGGGCTCAGCTTGTTGCGCCGCTATGAATTCTATACCTAAATTAAGCCCCTCTCTCTTAGCAGCCCGAATCATCGGTGTACCATGAACCCCAGTTGCTTCTGAGTAATCAGCCACATGCTTCTCAATGCCACGAAAGACATCTGGTTGTTGGTCTACTTCTGTCATGAGTGAAAGAATTTTTGTATCTCTGTTTGAAACGTGGCAAAATCTGTATACAAATGCCCATGTATTCCGAGTTGTTTTGCACTTTTCACATTTTCCATATCATCATCCCAGTATGCAATTTCTTCCGGCCGTACTTTTACATCTTGTAATATTCTACGGTAAAATGATAAGTCTGGCTTTTTAACCCCCAGATGCGCAGATATGAAAAATTCGTTAATATACTTTTTGAGCTCAGTATTTTCGAGGAGATATTTGGCGCGGTGATGCTCTTGGTTTGAAGCTCCATATATTGTAATTCCCTGTGATTTGAGTTTCGATACTACATCGAGCACTCGTTGGTCAAAATTTAGCTCGTTATGAAACCAATTTTCGAGCA
The DNA here is from genome assembly GCA_017993865.1 of Candidatus Woesebacteria bacterium. GTDB lineage: Bacteria > Patescibacteriota > Microgenomatia > UBA1406 > GWC2-37-13 > JAGOLU01. The sequence continues at coordinate 102 of JAGOLU010000107.1, read as the reverse complement.
GCTCATCTACGGATTTATCCCACTTCCACTCCGGTAGTACACGCTTCAGTTCGCTGCGGAGGTCTGCCTTGCCAATCAGACATTGCTGGAAGACCCCATCAA
>JAGOLU010000106.1 GCA_017993865.1 Candidatus Woesebacteria bacterium | reverse complement strand
ATTCCGAGATTTGATTATTGTGGTTTCGCATCATAATTTCTTTTCAGCCTTGTGCCAAGAGAGCTAGATTCGTCAGATAGAATCCCGGGCCAGTGTAACGCTTGTTTTGCTTGCAGCGCACATGATGGTCTCAACCAGACCTGCAACGTAATAGGCGCTCGTCTCCGTCGGCCAAACTTCGTGCCTCCTTATTACTGTCCCATACCTTCTGAAGCCGCCGCAAATAATGCTCAAGCAGTGGCGATAAGATTAAGCGCTTTGGTTCGGCAGAGCGGAAGAAGATAAATATATATTGCTCACCGATATCTCCTGGTATAATTACACCTTGTTTAAGTGCTCTAATCTACCAATGACAGAGTGATTACCAGCGTATCACTTCTTCGTTAGGAACGGCCTAAAGAGTAGCAGATCAGTTGAGGATACTCTCATGGCCAAAATCTAATAATTAGAAACAAACGAAACGAACATATGAGCTACTCTGAAGCACAATCTCTCGCATACTACCAACATCTATATGCTCAGAATCAAAGCGCGGGGGCCCGACAAGAGAGGGTGAACTGGCGAGGTAGACTTGACTGCGAGGGCGGTTGGATCTTGCACGAATGCATCGATGCGCGCGTCGAAGCGACCTCGACGCTTGACTCAGGCGAGGGGCCTGTTCTCCAGCAACGAGGTGTCTTTGGCGGTACAACATCACCCGATCATTGGGCTGCGTTTATGAATGGTGGCAATATAAGGGGGAATATTTTTATCGCGCATTTTGACCCATCGGCTCCTGATAGTCTTATGGGGTATGGCGGGTGCGGAGCGCGCTCGGCGGCAGCACTATTTCAAACTGGAGGAAGCCTCCCGTTGACCGGGGCAGAGCTTATTCGAGATGAGGTTGACCCTCATTTTATACGCGGTCCGTTAACCCGAGCTGAAGAGACTTCTCAACATAGTCGCGCGCCATCTGTGGCGATGGGGATTGATCACTGTAGCCAGAGAGCATATCTCTTCGGTGTGGCACAAGACGGAAGATGGAAACACGTCGTTTCAGCTGATTTGACAGGTGGAGTAGTGCCGGAGATACAGCCAGAAGAAGTCCAGGATGTGTACCCCGATGTTGCCGCAATGATCAGACAAGGCAGAATCTTCTCAGCAACTCAAACTACAGAAGAAATCGAGGGTCGTAGAATTCAAAACCCACCAATGGTGTGGGTCACTCAAACAGCATTGCCCACGTGGAATGTGTGGGGAGAAGCAGTGGGCGTAGGGAATGTAATGCGGATAACCTATCCGCGCCATTCACAAGCAAAAGAATACAGTCCCAGGAAAGGAGCTGCTGGCCTCGTATGCGCTCACCTCTCCTATGCGTTTGCACAAGCAAGTTCGGGTGGACATGGATTCGAAGACACAAATCTATTGGTGGTCGATGGAAAAACACCTGCAGCAGTCCATTCTGTTTGGAATGCCGTCAAACCTATGGAAGAGACTCGGCAATGGTTAGGTTCGGGGCAACGCGTAGTTATGGGTGTGGTGATGAGATCTGGGAGTATTGAACATTGCCATCGAATACACTAATCTGCTATGGCTTGATGGAAGTGCCAGGACGTATAATAGCCCTTATGAAGAAACTGCTGATTGTTATTGGTGCCATAGTATTCGCTCTGATTGCAGGGGTACTATATCTCGCGAAGCCAGTCTCCACAAAAATCCCTCAAGATGTTCCTCAAATAAAAGAAAAAAAGCTTGCAAAATATGCGTATCCTGAGCTCCAAAAGACCTCATATCCTGGTAGTGCAATTACCATCGATAAGGTTATAAAAGACGAAGATCAATTCACATCATATCTTTTTTTCTTTTCGGCCCAAGGGAAAAAAGTGAGTGGGCTTATGAACGTCCCCAAACAACCTGGTAACTATCCGGTGATTATGATGATACGAGGATATGTTGACAAAGAAATATATGAAACAGGGATTGGAACAAGCCATGGAGGAGAGATGCTTGCACAAAACGGCTTTATAACGCTTGCCCCCGACTTTTTGGGGTATGGCGCCTCAGATAGACCATCAACGGACGCGATGGAGGACAGATTTCTTACCTATGTAACCACCCTAGAGTTACTAAGTTCCATCAAAAACTTAAACAATGCCTTACAATCACAATCAATTGTGGCACGATACGACGGCATGCATATTGGTGTTTGGGGACACAGCAACGGCGGACAAATTGCGCTCTCTGCTCTCGAAATTTCTGGGAGAAATTATCCGACTGTCTTGTGGGCCCCTGTCTCCAAACCCTTTCCTTACTCAATTCTCTACTATACCGATGACATTGAAGACCATGGGAAAGCTCTCCGCAAGGTTGTTGCTGATTTTGAAAAAGAGTATGATGTAGAGAAGTACTCGCTCACTAATTACCTAGATTGGATACAAGCTCCCATCCAGATTCATCAGGGTGGAGCAGACGAGGCAGTCCCACAGCTTTGGTCAGATACGTTTGTATCGATGATGAAAGATAAAGAAAAAGATGTTGAATACTACACCTACCCCGGAGATGATCATAATTTTGCACGAGGTAATTGGAGCACGGTGATGCAACGGACAATGACGTTTTATAGGGAGAAGTTTGGGTTATAACTTTATACTGATCTTTTGAAATATATTGTCGTTGGCTTACTAGTATTTATGCTTGGATGCGGCATTGCATTTGGGTTCTATATGTGGAAAGGTGCCAAACCCATAGAATATTCGGACACGCCTACACCGAATGAAAGCGTTCCTACAACAAACTTTTCACTCGATAAAGCTCCCTCCGATAGTGTGCGCGGAACAATAAAGGAAATAGAAGGAGATGTTTGGTGGGAATCTAGAACAGCCACACAGCCTGCAAAACTTGCAAAAAACACCATACTTCAACAGGGAGAAAAACTCATAGCTAGTGACGATGGGCATCTGACAGTCGGATTTGCATCAACCAGTGCAGTTATGCTTTCACCTAACACGGAGGTTGAAATTATTCAGACGCTCCCCACCAGCATGGTCTTCAATCAGCTAAAAGGAGATGTTCACTATTCGACCTCAGGTGCAGAGCCAATTTCAATCCGTAGTCTGAATATGATAGCAACTATGGTGAATGGAACTATGGACATAGGAGTCGACCCCGACACCG
>JAGOLU010000105.1 GCA_017993865.1 Candidatus Woesebacteria bacterium | reverse complement strand
AAAGAGCTTTCAACAATTTCTCAAGCACTCGAACTGCTCGACTATAAACTCAACAATGTCGTCCCTGAACACTTGGCATTCTATTCTGTTTTTGAGCGGACGTTGCGACTCGACAAACATGAATTTATTTTGTACGTTTCATACGACAATAAAGATCTTGCGGGGTTTGTATACGACACCTATGGTGCGCTCACCGAAATTGCCCCTTGGAATAAAAAGAACATAAGCGCTGATGGTCTTGAGGCTTTCTTAAATCAAAAAGCAAATGAATGTTCAGCTAAGATAGGAAAACTAAACCGTCTCATTCTCTCCGGAAATGATTCTGACAAGATACGCCAAGATACCTTTACGAAAAATGTGGGTGTCTGGACAAATCCTTTGAAAAGAATTATCCCTGAGTTTTATAAAGAGTACCTATCACTCATCCACGGCAAAGCAGATAATGACGTTTCGTTCCCCGTACTATCTTATAGCGACGTTTTTGGTGCATTAGTATCTGCTCAAGAGTCAAAAGCCTTTCCATATGCTAAAATAGGCTCCAAAGAGAAGCCAGTGACCTCTCAGAAATCCATTACTCATTCATCTAATACCTCTATGATCACCAACGAAACACCCAGGAAATTCAAATTTCCCAAAGAAATACTCCTTTTCGTCGTCATATTCTTGGTGACGTTCGGCGTGTTTTACCTTATTGCAAATAGCCGAAGTGAGGGTGGTCTCGTACTGCCATTTGCGTCAAGTCCAACCGAAACCCCCACACCTGAACCAACAGAAGTGCCTCCAACGCCCACGCCTACCGTAGAGGTCGTGAGAGAGTCTGTAACTATTCAAGTTCTGAATGGCACCGGCGTTCCTGGTCAGGCAAATGGTGTCAAGTCGTTACTCGAAGAGAAAGGGTACGTTGGAATCACCACAGGCAACGCAGATACGTATGATTATACTCAGTCTGAAATACAAATAAGCAAAGATAAAAGCTACCTCGAAGAAACCATTCTCGCTGATGTGAAGAGCTCGCTCACCAATCCTAAGGTGACTGAATTACCAGCTGACGCGACTGTTGATGTGGTGATAATTATAGGTAAGGATTCAGAATAACATTGGGAATCTAGCCGATACGTGATGTGCAAAAACGTTCTGTTTTCGGTGCTTCAGACTCGCCAAGCACAATCTTAGCTTGTTCTTTTGCTATAATCTCTCTCATGGATGATATTCACAAACGATTCGAAGCAATACTCACTAAAGTCAATCTTCCCGAAAAAAAGGCGAGCCTTGCTCTTCTTGAGGCAAAAACATACGACGCTTCTCTCTGGAAAAACCCTTCTGAAGGAAAAGGTATCATGCAACAGATTGCCAAATTGAAGAGGACGATAGATGAAGTTGAAATGATGCAACTGTTGCTCGAAGAAGATCAAATTGAAGACGCTACCAAACTGATAGATACTTACGAAATCCAACTGTTCTTGTCCGGACCCCATGATGTGGGTGATTGTATTTTTGGGATACACGCAGGTCAAGGTGGTACGGAGGCTATGGATTGGGCGCAGATGCTCTATCGAATGTATACAAGATTTTTCGAACAGAAGGGTTGGAAAACAGAGACCATAGATTGGGTCGACGGAGAAGAGGCTGGTATCAAAACAGTGGTGATGAATGTGAGAGGTGAATATGCATACGGACTTCTGCATTGTGAGGCCGGTGTGCACCGCTTGGTACGACAATCACCATTCAATGCCGACAAACTCAGACAAACTTCATTCGCCCTTGTTGAAGTTCTCCCCATTATCGAGGGAGGCGATGACATTGAAATAAAAGAGGTGGATATCGAGTGGGAGTTTTTCCGGGCAGGAGGTCATGGTGGCCAAAACGTAAATAAGGTCGCAACCGCTGTAAGGCTCATCCACAAACCCACCAATATCATAATTACGTGTCAGACACAGCGTGAACAACGCCAAAATCGAGATACTGCTCTAAATATTCTTAAATCAAAGCTCTGGCAACGCAGGCAAGAAGAACTTACTTCTGCACAAGATCAGTTCAAAACCGAGAAAATAGCTGGATGGGGTCGACAAATACGCTCGTATGTCCTCCACCCCTATAAACTCGTCAAGGACCTGCGTACCCAATATGAAACTTCTAACGCTACCGGGGTTTTAGATGGTGATCTCGAACCTTTTATCGAGGCGTACCTCAAACGACCAAGCATATAAGGTGCCATTGCATAACGTATTCCATTTTGCTATCCTGGAGCATATATGTTAGATTCACAATCCACCCCAAACACTGAACCAGTTATCAAGCCACTCGTCGAAAGGCCGCCCATCGCTACCAAAGCGGTTGTGGGCGTTCTCGTTTTCATCTTTATTCTTGGCTCAGGAACTGGCTATATGTTGGCAAATCTGAGATCTAGTTCTCAAACATCAACAGCCGGGACAAATACCATCGAAAAGGTCCAATCAGATACCAAAGCGGGAGTCCTCGACAAAAAAACATTTTCAGATACGGCGACAGGCATTTTGCGTGAAGGGGGATTCGAGGGCGAGGGAAGTCATCATCTTGAGCGAGGTGCCAAAGATCAAACTGCATATCTCACCTCCAGCACATTTGATTTAGCTCCTTACGTCGGCAAGAAAGTTGAAGTTTGGGGTCAGACCAATACAGGACAAAAGACAGGGTGGCTTATGGATGTGGGGTACATCGAAATAGTGAAATAGCTTAATTTATTCAATCGCACTCATGGTATCTTTTTCAAACGTTACGGTAACTTTTGGCAACGGTCACTCTGCACTCCGCGATGTCTCTTTCAAGGTTGACACCAATGAGTTTGTATTTTTGGTTGGTCCTTCTGGAGCAGGAAAAAGCACAATCCTAAACACAATCATGGGTATCCATAAACCAAGTACCGGCAGTGTCGAGGTGGGTGATCCTCCCAAAAATATTAATAAGCTCAAAGGGAATAAGCTCGCTGAACTTCGCCAAAGCATAGGGTTTGTATTTCAAGATTTTAAAATCCTCCCCTATAAAAGCATCTTCGAAAATGTCTTGGTGGCACTCAAAGTGAAAAACGTACCGACCCAATTTCATAAAGCTGAAGTCATGAATACCTTAAAAAGTGTTGGTCTCGTAGAAAAGGCTACGGAATTCCCCATTCAATTATCTG
>JAGOLU010000104.1 GCA_017993865.1 Candidatus Woesebacteria bacterium | reverse complement strand
TGATTGCCAATGACACCTTTGGGATCAATAGCAAGCCAACCTCTTTCTGACAGGAGAATATTGTCGTTATGAAGGTCGCCATGCAGAAGAATGCAGCTTCCATCATCGACAGTGTATTGGGAAAATATTTCTGCAGCTTCTTCAAACATGCGTTTCGGAATAGGTCCAGTCTTTATATCAAAATTTCCTCGATACCTCTCAAAGGCCTTAGCCCAGTCTACTAATGTAGGAAAGCCAAGATCATCTTGTGGCTGAACAGGTTTATGTATTTTCTTTATAGTTTCTGAGACCAGCGTTATCTGTTTGCCGTCAGGTTGCACGTCGCCAACTCTTGTACCGGGTACTGCTCTTTCCAGAAGCACTACTTTGTTTTCTACATCTTCCCGAATAACGTTAATAGCCCCATTACCTTCATACAATTTTAGCGCATTAATCTCACTTCTAAACTCATGATTGTTAGGGAAACTAATTTTTAAGACTACTTGTTCACCAGACCTTGTCTTTGCGGGAAGAACATAGTTATAACTAAGTTGAAAGGGATCAAAACACTCTATCTGCCATTTTTCTTCGTAGAGCTTGATTAGGGTGGGTATATTGGTGAGCCATTTTTCTCCCTCTTCACCCAAACTTTTCACATTTTGGATAAATTCGTCATTCATAGGGAGAGTATAGCAGTAGAAGGTCAGAGGTTTTTTGAGATGCGCCATACTCATTCCTGACTCGTCCAACGTCTTTTGGAAGTCGATGATGAGCTCCTCAGACTGATTATAGCTGACATGACAAAACTTAATAAAGTATTTGGTAGGAAAATGGCATACAATTATTTCATATGAACATGAATCAAAAAGTCAAAGCCGGCTACAATAAAGCTGCGAAAAACTACTCTTCAGAATTTAGAGATCAATTCAAAAACGAAAAGCACCTAGCGAAGTTGGTAGGAGCTCTGCCGCCAAGCTCAAAAGTTCTTGATATCGGATGCGGAGCTGGGAAACCAATAGACAGGTATCTAATCTCAAGAGGAATGAAAGTAACAGGTATTGATATTTCTGAAGCTCAAATAGAATTAGCGAAATTGTATGTGCCAGAGGCAAATTATGAAGTTAGAGACATGTCCGAGTTACAAGATGGTGAATACCAGGTCGACGCTGTTGTTTCGTTTTATGCAATTTTCCACACACCAAGAGAAAACCACTTAGACTTATTGAAAAAATTTAGTTCCCTTCTCAAGCCTTATGGACACTTACTTATTACCATGGGAGCAAGTGATTGGGAGGGGAAAGAGGATAATTTTTTTGGTGCTGAAATGCATTGGAGTCATTACGGAGCAGAGAAAAACAAAGAACTAATTGAAGAAGCTGGTTTTGAAATCATATTCTCAGAGGTTGACAATGCTGGTGGGGAAAAACACCTCGTGGTTTTAGCGAGAGCTAAGTAGACCTTTTTACTTAGTTCGAATAAAAAAATTTTGGGTGGTATACCGGATTCGAACCGGCAACCTCCTGCTTCACAGGCAGGCGCTCTAACCAGTTGAGCTAATACCACCTAGTTGAACCAACAGTTGATAAGCTGTCGCTTTCAGACGCTATTTTATCACAAAACCACTGATAACTTGTGGCAAGAACATCATTGGGAAGTGTTAGAGAATACCGTTTGCATCTGCTGGACCACCGAATTCCAATTGGGGCAAAGCACGACACGGTTGTGAGAGATCGTCTTATGTATATCATCGTGGAGCAAGAAGAAATGCCCCGGATATTCAGCTGGCAGACTATCGACAAGAGCAACGTCATTATCCACGATTCCCTGCACATGCGGGAAGCTCGACATGAGTGTCTGTGCTTTCCATACTATTCCATCTGGAATGCTCACGGAGGGCGGGCGAGTAATGAGCGGTGCATTGGGGAACCCATGTTTCTGAAGCCACTTTTTCGTACCGTTCGACACGGTGTTTGGACGTGCGGTGATGTATGCGACAATTGGAACAATAGCGCTGATCTTCTGTACGGCTTCTACGGCATTTTCCATCACAGGGATGACCTCTTGCAAGCTATCAGAGTTGCATAGCTTAGTAATATATTCGAATGCCTCGGGGGTGTTCCAATGGGGAATGTTGCGCGTATGTTTATACTTCTTAACGATCTCTCTGGGGCTGAGACCCTCGACTCCTCCAAATTTTTCTTGTAGTCCCTCTATCCAATAAAGCAGCGTTTGTGAGAGTGTGTCGTCGATGTCAAGCGCGATGCCAGCAGGTTTAGTGGACATAGGTATGAGTGATGGGGGCTTACGAGTACAGTTCTTGCCAATGTTTATCAACCTCTACCGTGAGGTCAAGATAAATATGCTGCTTTGTCGCAAGCTCAATTTCTTTGCGGGCGTAGGCTCCAATCTCTTTTATCTTGCGTGCGTTTGCACCAATGAGCATCTTACGATACCGAATATCCGTAGTAAGTACGCGTGCTTTGATATACGTTGTTTCCTTGTTGCGAGAGGTTATCTCATCCACAACCACGGTTGCGGTGTAGGGGATTTCATCACCAGTCATTAAGAATACTTTCTCACGAATGAGTTCTCCAATAAAGAGGCGACTATTGATGTTCAAAATCGGATGAATCAGGTGCCCATGGAGCTCTTCTGACTCTTCAGTTCGCTCAGGGAGTAGCTCAAACATTTTGTCGAGCACGGTGGTCAGATGTTTCCGTTTCAGCGCAGAAATCTCGTAAACCATATCAAACTCATCTTTGAGGAATCGATATTGTGCAATATATGTTGTGTCTTGAAAATCAATTTTATTAATCAACAAAATGACCGGCTTTGTAATCTGTCGCACGAGCCCGAGCACTTTAGCTTCTTCCATATCGCGTCGGCGCGTGTGATCTACCATATACAAGGCAATGTCGAAACCTGAGCCGAGAGTTTTGAGTGTTTCGCGGTTTATCTTTTTGGCGAGGGTGTCATGCACTTTGTCAAAGATTCCGGGTGTATCTACAAATACGAGCTCTCCGCGTTCATCCTGATACACTCCTTGGATAGGGAAGCGAGTGGTTTGAGGTTTGGGGGAGGTGATTGACACTTTTGTGCCAATAACATTGTTCACGAAGGTGGATTTGCCCACATTCGGCCGCCCTAGAAGTAAAATAGTTCCCGATTTCATGTGCTGATTATATCATCC
>JAGOLU010000103.1 GCA_017993865.1 Candidatus Woesebacteria bacterium | reverse complement strand
TGTGAGCTCGGAGAGATTCGAACTCTCAACCAATTCCTTAAGAGGGAACTGCTCTACCGTTGAGCTACGAGCCCGCAATGTGCGCCTGGCAGGACTTGAACCTGCAACCTTCAGTTCCGAAGACTGACGCTCTATCCAATTAAGCTACAGGCGCTTATACTCCTGACACATCATTTTGTTCCTGCTATTATACTATCCTAAACCCTCCTATGAAACCCAAACCACACGAGCACCAGCATACGTTGCCCGAGCCTAATTCAGGCGTAGGGCTGCCAAAGCACCCCGTGCACAAAGCGCTACGCAAAAGAATTGATTTAGTGCTGTTCCTTCTTGTCATAGTCAGTTCACTTTCAATATCCATCGTTGTCTACAACGCACAGGTTATAGCCAAGGCATTCGAATCCGCCAATCATCCTCCAAGCCTCTCGACAGAAGAATCAGCGCTCTACACCATACGCCGAGAAAACATTCGGAAGCTGGAGTCGTTTTTTGCGAAACATGAGTCGCCACTGTATCCCTATGCCCGCATTATTGTAGAGCAGGCAGAACAATACGGGATAGATTACCGCCTTGTTCCCGCAATCGCGATGAACGAGTCAACGCTGTGCAAAAATATTCATGAAAATTCATATAACTGTTGGGGGTGGGGGATATATGGAGATAATGTAACAAGATTTGAAAGCTACGAAGATGCTATTCGCACCATAACCAAAGGTATACGTAAACACTATTACGACAAGGGCATGTCATCACCAAGTGCAATCATGAAAGTGTATACACCAGGCTCGCCAAATGGAGTGTGGGCGGAGAAGATTGAGTGGGCTTTCCGGCAAATAGATAAGCAGTGATCGATGAATTATCGCCACACAAACTACTGCTGACTAACTCGTACCTGAACAGTTGCATTATTTGCGCAGTGAACAGATCGTTGTTGTCCCGATAATAAATCAGCGGGAAGCCCGTCCCTGTCGGTCGGATTTAAAGGATGAAGTCCCGCTTGTCGCAATGCATTTAAAAATGGCTGAACCTTAGAAGCTATTCTTGCCTCACCCTTCCAATCGTTCAGATTCAATCTCATCTGCTGAGCTGTTCCTAAGGCAGAGCCAAAAGCAATAGGTCTGGTTACCGCTTGAAGTGTGGCACAATTTGACCTACGAAGGCAACTCCCACATATATTTTGGTGAGGCGGAGTGACTTCAAGTTGATATGAGTATGGTTTATTTTCTCGCATGCTTTTTATTCCTAATATTTATTATCCCGTCGATCTTGCAATCGATAGTTCTTGAGACATAGAATATTGTGTTCCTTTCGATTTTGATCGAGTCGCGAATAAGCTCCCTCGTTTGCTCTTGCGAGAAATAAGCGCCTCAAGCCATGTGTTTGATTCGTTTATATTTGAGAGAAATGATCGGAACATCATGACAAGCACTTCCGCATGAGTAACATGATAAATGCCTTTTTTCGCTTGCTGTTGCTCGAGCAAGAGCATCTTTTTGATCTTCTCAAGATTCTCGTTCATGGTGTGTTGTGCTTTTTCATATTTTTCGATCTCTTTGCGCAACATTGAGTGAATCTCGTCAATTTGTTTTCTGTCTTCATCCATTCGCTTCCTCGCTTGCGCCTCTGCGGCACGTTGCTGATCCATAAAGAACTGTGATTGCTTACTTTCTTGTTCTTGCTGAAATTCTGCGTAGGTAGGTATGCGGACGCCACCCATATCAGGTGATTGCTGTACCTGCTCTGCAGATCCTTGACCTCGATCGTATCCGGTTACACCGTCAATAAACCCTGAGGCCACGTTGCTGAGGGTGTCGGCTACGGCTTGAGAGGTATTGAAGGCAGCATCTTGGAGGCGAGAGCCAATAGTTGAATCAGTAGAACGACCACGACGCGAAGGCGACTGAGCGTGAGGTTTCTCAACCTCGTATGAGTTGCGACTATTCCGATTGTGTGGAGCTTTACCCCCACCTGAACGGCTGCTCATTTTTGACATGCCAAATTATACTATAGGTTGTTCAAGAAGTCAATGACTTTTTGCTTCCGCAGCAAGGTCTCATACCAGGCCAAATTAGCCTGAGCGACCTCGCGTTCTTTGTCGGTTTTGGCGCTGGCAAGCACATCATCGAGCTCTTTCTGATCAACCAACAGCTTTTCTTCTTCAGCTATTTTTGCCAGAATGAACTCGATTTTATACATTTCGTCCGTATCCTTAGTGAACTGCGCTTTCATATCTTCAAGCTTCGTTTGTTTAGACTCTAGATATTTGTCCAAGGTAAGCCCCACTTTGCGCACATCATCTACGAGTTGTCCAAGTTTCCGGTTAACTTCTTCCTGCACAAGCAAATCTGGCACTTCACACTCTGTGCTTGCAAGCAGTGCAGTAAACACTTCGGAGAGCGTAGCTACGTTCTTCGTCTCTTTTGTCTCTGCTGCCGGTGTTGGATCAGCTAATTTTTTAGCACTCTTTGCTGGCTTAGACCCTTCTTCTTTTTTATCCGTCTCTTTCAGCGCAGATGCTTTTTTGTGTACGTCAGAAATTTTCTTTTTATAATCATTGAGTTTTACTTCTGGAATTTCTGCAACCTGCACTGTTAGTTTCCAGGGCTCATTTTCTTTTGCTTCAGTGAGCTCGACAGATGGGCTCGTGACCGGATTGAGTTTCTCTTTCTCAACAAGTTCTTTATAAAGATCAGGAAGCAGATTGCGTACTACTTGCTCGTAAACTTTTTGCGGATTGATATGACGGGCTGCAATATCTCTCGGTGCTTTCCCTTTTCTGAATCCAGGCGCGTCAATTTGCTTTGCCATTTCGTCGAACGCTTCCTCGCGTTTTGTTACGATAGTGTCCCAAGCGATTTCAACCAAAAATTCTTTGGTGTGTTTGGGGAGTTGTTTGTGAGTGTAGGTAAACATAAGGTGCTTTATGTGCGTAAATTATATGTTTTCGTATTGTACTACGAATATTTGTAATTGGCTACATTTGGATAGAGGAGAGGTTTTTGGCCATAAAAAAATCCTCCGAAGCCTCTCAACCTTCGCGAGAAACCAGGAGGGATGGTCTAATTGTAACATATACTATAGGTAATGCAATAGACAAATACACAGGCACAAACACTCCATTCTGTGCTGAAAATTCCTAAGATATGCTATACTTTAGCTCGAATTAGGGGCCATAGCTC